>NZ_JBSQAT010000050.1:0-512 GCF_059412445.1 Thermincola sp. GK-1 | reverse complement strand
GGGGCTATTTGGAAACTGATGGATGAAGTAGATAGTTACTTCCCGACACCGCAGCGTGATACCGACAAGCCGTTCCTGATGCCGATAGAGGACGTATTCTCCATCACCGGACGTGGTACCGTAGCAACGGGAAGGGTAGAGCGCGGAACAGTAAAAGTAGGCGACGAAGTAGAGATTATCGGTATGAGCGAAGAGCGTAAGAAGACCGTAATAACCGGAGTAGAGATGTTCCGCAAGCTGTTGGATCAGGCAGAAGCCGGAGACAATATAGGTTGCCTGTTGCGTGGTATTGACAGGAAAGAGGTAGAGCGTGGGCAGGTACTGGCAAAGCCGGGCACCATCAATCCGCACACCAAGTTTTTTGCCGAGGTATACGTACTGACCAAGGAAGAAGGAGGCCGTCACACCCCGTTCTTCAACGGATACCGTCCGCAGTTTTACTTCCGTACAACAGACGTGACCGGAGTAGTAAAGTTACCTGAGGGCGTAGAGATGGTAATGCCTGGGGACAA
>NZ_JBSQAT010000049.1:0-663 GCF_059412445.1 Thermincola sp. GK-1 | reverse complement strand
TTCACAGCTCTCGGTAGTTCTTCCTCTCGCTCTCGCGCTCGGTTTCTTGCCTACTCTGTTTAGTTTTCAAAGAACATTTCTGTGCTTCACCCTTCTCGGGCGCATTATCTATATTACCTCGTTGAAACTACTGTTTCAACCGGTAATTTCTTCTTTGGTGGAGATGAGCGGAATCGAACCGCTGACCCCCTGCTTGCAAGGCAGGTGCTCTCCCAGCTGAGCTACACCCCCACTTTATTCAGTTTACAGTTTACAGTTAACAGTGCTTTATTTTACTGTAAACTGCCAACTGTCTACTGTTAACTATTTAATGGTGGGCCTAGGTGGACTTGAACCACCGACCTCACGCTTATCAGGCGTGCGCTCTGACCAGCTGAGCTATAAGCCCATATCCCTTATTCTGCACTGCTTTTCCTGTCTGTTATCAGTCGCCAGTTATGTCAACTGCCTACTGTCAACTGTTAACTTAACCCTCAAACAGTGCCACATAGCTATTGCTATGTACACGCCGGATTCTTCATCCGGCGTTATTCCTCTTCTCTGCTTCGTCTATACTGTGTCTATTGCTGCTTCTATTCAGGAACTGTGGTCCCTGAGAACTGAACAGTGACTTATGACTGCTAAACAGTCTTGGGAGAGATGGTCGATCGACCTAGGATTGCC
>NZ_JBSQAT010000048.1:0-675 GCF_059412445.1 Thermincola sp. GK-1 | reverse complement strand
TCCACTTCTCTGGTGCCCACCTGCATGGATTCTACGGCCACCTTGGTCCCTTTCTGAATATTGGTTATCAGGTCGGCTATTTCCTTGGTGGCTTTACTGGACCTTTCGGCCAGTTTCCTTACCTCGTCGGCCACCACCGCGAAGCCTTTGCCGTGTTCCCCGGCCCGGGCGGCCTCGATAGCGGCGTTTAATGCCAACAGATTGGTTTGTTCGGCAATGTCGTCAATGACCTGGATAATTTCGCCGATTTTCTGGGACTGTTCGCCCAGTTCGTTGATCTTCCGGGCCGTTTCAAAAACGGCATCCTTGACCTGCAGCATGCCCTTAACGGTTCGTTCAACAGCCTGTCCGCCATTTGTAGCCACGACACCGTTTTGTTCGGACACCTGCTTGACCGTTTCCATACCTTCCGCCATGTCGTCAATCTTTTTGACCATATTTTCCACCAGGGCCGTTGTGCTGGCCACGTTTTTGCTCTGTTCGCCGGCTCCGGCGGCAATCTGCTGGATTGACTGGGCCACCTGGTCCATGACCTGTACTGTTTCCGTCACGTTTTTGGATTGTTCGGTAGAACCTTTAGCCACTTGTTCTATGGTCTGGGCCACCTGCTGGGTGGCTTTGGTCGCTTCTTCTGCGTTGGATGCTAATTCTTCGCTGGTGGCAGCAACGGTCTGG
>NZ_JBSQAT010000047.1:0-738 GCF_059412445.1 Thermincola sp. GK-1 | reverse complement strand
TTGTATAAACGAAAACCACCTGCTTTGCAGGTGGTTCCAAAAAGCTTTAGCTATGAGTAGAAAAATCTACCTCCATTTGGTAAAATGGTACAGGTTCGCCAACCGTACCGTAACAAAAGGAGGTAGATATTCAATATGGATACTGAAAGTTTAGCACATACACAGTGGAATTGTAAATATCACATAGTATTTGCCCCGAAGTATAGGAGGCAGGTGATATACAATAAAATTAAGAGCGATATCGGAAAGATATTACGAACATTGTGTGAATACAAGAAGGTAGAAATAATTGAGGCCAATGCCTGCCCGGATCATATACACATGTTGGTTTCGATACCGCCAAAGATAAGTGTGTCGAGCTTCATGGGATATTTGAAAGGCAAAAGTTCATTGATGATATTCGACCGGCACGCCAACCTGAAATACAAGTATGGTAACAGACATTTTTGGTGTAGAGGGTATTATGTGGACACAGTTGGCCGGAACAAGAAGGCGATAGAACAGTACATCCGGAAGCAATTGCAAGAGGATATCGCCGCAGACCAAATGACTTTGAAAGAATATATTGACCCGTTTACGGGTGAGCCAGTAGAAAAAAACAAGAAAAAATAAAACCCCTTTAGGGGTAGTTTGAGAAGGTGTGCGGTTGGCGGACCGTTCAGTGAGCCTTTAGGCTCAGCCTGTAACATGCCCTTATAGGGCTAGAGCAAACCACCCGCTGAGCGGGTGGTCATGATT
>NZ_JBSQAT010000046.1:0-1020 GCF_059412445.1 Thermincola sp. GK-1 | reverse complement strand
CAAATCCCATGTCACCGATATAGCCGTCACCAGTATAGCCCAACAGGAACCGGCTGTCGCCGGAACCGAAGAATTAGCCACCGTCACCTTCCGGAACCTGGGCGCCAATACAGAAACCTTCACCGCTCACTACTTCGCCGGCGCTAAATTGGTGAAAAAGGATAAGATCACTCTCCCTGCCGGCAAAACAGATACCAGGAATTTTAACTGGGCAGTTCCCGGTACACCCGGAAAAACCATCACCTTAAAAGTAGTGGCCGATCCTGATAAAAAACTGCCGGACATTAACCGCGCCAACAATACCTGTACCAGAGACGTGCGCATAACGGTCCCGGCCCTGCCCGAACCCTACTGTCAGGGCAGAGAGAAGAACAGCAGGGAATGGACCGTCACCTATGTCTGGACCACCACCAACAGTAAAGGCGAAACAGTGACCCACAGTCGCGATGTCACCTACAAAGAAACCATCTCCGCCCGGTTGATACTGAACACCCGGCAGGGTGATGACCAGGCCCCGCCGGAAGAACGCCGGGGAGCATGGGAAATCAAGCCCTTCGCCAAAAAACACAAGCTCGACCCCAATAAAATCACCCGGGCCGGTTACGGCTTTGAAGTGCTGGTAGAAACCGATTACTGGACCGACTGGGAGACCAAAGTCCCTACCGGAGCCGCACCCAAAGGCGGCACACCCAGGGATTTAAAACTGCAGGTGGAATTCTGGGATACCAAAGGCCGGTCCGTACTGGGCGGCCCGGTGGAACTGGAGCCCATCGGAAAAAGAGAAGCAAAGGGGCACACTTACATAACATGGGCTTTAAAAGCCAAGACCCATACATTAAGCGACGGGCGGCGGATAACCGACCGGAAGCACTACACCGACCTGAACAATTACAGCGCCACAGAAGAAAATATTGACAAGGGCAGGTATTACGTGACCGTGAGCAACATAAACAACTTCGGCATGACGGGAGAACTGGAAATCTGTGAAGAAGACTCCGTCATCATCCTGGGGAATATGTA
>NZ_JBSQAT010000045.1:0-1105 GCF_059412445.1 Thermincola sp. GK-1 | reverse complement strand
TAAAGAATAAGCAGGTATACCCTTGGCCGCCGCAACAATTTGAGCCCGTAAGCCTGAAAGAAGGCGTTTTTGTGTCATGAGAATAGGAATGTATTCTCTAAGAACACGTACGTTTGATTGTTGGGCCACTTTGTAAGGCAAACATGCCCTGGCGGCGGTCAGTAATTTTTGATAGATTTGTTCAGGCCAGTCTTTTCTTTGGCATTTGGATTTTAGATGTTTAACAATATCCTCCTTACATGCGGACAGAACGGCTTCAGGTGTAGGGAATACTGAGATTAGATTGAGAGAAGAGTCACCGCATAGATCAGAAAACACGTCGGTATAGTGTGGGAACAAGAGATCCAGGATACTTTGAAACCTTAATTGTGCTTCGATATAGAGGTTACTGAGGCCGCCGTACAGTCCGCAAAGGTTTCTGAGTTCGGCGATTTCAGGATTAACCGGATGCAGGGGCCTATGCTCATCAAAGTAGTACAATTGAGCAATACGTTAGGCATCAACCTTATCGGTTTTGACTTTACGAACCGCCCTGCGTTTCTGTTGTTTTTGTTCATGAGTTTTAAGAAGGTTTAAAGCAATAACTGAATATCCTGCTTCCATTAAGTTTTGTGTAATAGCCCTGGAGCAGTTGCCGGTAGATTCTAAGATGACCTCTGGCTTTTTGTGGGTTAACAGTTCCAGATTTCTTAACTGCTCAACGAGAGCGGCAAAGCCTGATGGAGTATGTTCCACCCTGAAAGGCTTTCCCATAGGCTCACCGAACGAAAGATAAAAGGCAGCAATACTGTTTTCTTTTGACACATCAAGACTTAACACAGGTTTATACATAGAACTCCTCCTTTTTTTCCAGGACCCTGTTCGGGCACTCCCCACAAGTTCGCCATGTAATCCGGGCTAAAAGCCCAACCAGCTCAAACGTAGTATGAATGCCTTAAGAGGGAATGGACACTTTAGACGACGGGGTCTTAAGCCCCAACAACGCTCACGTCCTAAACCCTGGTTTTATTCCAGTGTAAAGGACAGGAACAAAACAAAAAAGGCCATACCAGTTCAAGCTGGTTATGACCGTATTATACGAACAACGCTGGAAACGGCTGCGCTG
>NZ_JBSQAT010000044.1:0-1280 GCF_059412445.1 Thermincola sp. GK-1 | reverse complement strand
ATATAATGCTCCCCTTTGTCAAGACACGAAAAAAATTTTGTAAGTTATCCTCCTTTCCGTGTTTGTGTGTTTAAGCAACTTCTTGGTGACGCTTGTCATCATAGACTTGAGCCGGGCATTGGCCTTCAATAGAAGAATGGGGACGATAGGTATTGTACTCATGAATGTATTGGTTTAAAACAATTCTTAGCTCCCTGGGACTATTAAATTCATTAATGTAGATGCAGTCATATTTCAGAGTCCGGAAAAACCGTTCTGTTCTCACATTGTCCAAGGCTTGACCATTGCCATCCATAGAGATTTTAACCATATAGGATTCTAACAGATTTAGATAGTCAGGGTTGGTAAAATGGCTGCCTTGATCACTGTTGATGATCTCCGGTCTGCGGCGGTTCAATGCTCGTTTAAGACAGGTTAAGACAAAGGATTTATCCAAAGTGCTTGACAGCTCAAAATCCACTATACACCGGCTGTACCAGTCAATAATGACAAACAGATACATGAAGCCTTTTTTCATTCGAGTATAGGTAATATCTACGCCCCAGACCTGATCCGGATGGTCAATGGTCAGGTTTCTAAGCAGATAAGGACGAACATATTTGGCATGATACCGCTTACTCAGATTAGGTTTGGGATAAATGGTGTAAATCCCCATGTCACGCATCATTCGGCGTACCTTTTTCCGGTTGATTAGCAAATTATCATCCCGTCTCAAAATGCGGGTAATGGTTCGATAACCCCAGGTGGGGTGAGCCGTATGTATCTCATCAGTCCGGCGCATAGTAAATAAGTCCTCATTGGAGATAGGCTTCTGTTCAGGGGGCTGGCGGTACACGCTAGTACGATTGATACTTAACAATTCTGCCTGACGCTTGACGCTGATATGGGGATTATTTCGGTCAACGAAATCTTTTCTCCCAATCCGGTCCGATAATTTCTTCAGATTTTTTTTTTGAGCCAGTCCACCTCGTAGGTGAGCTGACCGATCTTTCGTTCTAACTGAGCCACTCTTTCGTTTTTCTCTTCCAGTTCTTTTTCGGCTGTGGAGGGCCCTTTCTTAAATACCTCTGCAGCTCGTTCCATAAACTCGCATTTCCAGCGACTAATCACCACAGGGTTGATACCATGCTTAGCGGCGATTTCGTTGACAGTGGAGGCTTCTTGCAGCACCTCCAGGACGACTTTGCTTTTAAATTCGGCTGAATATTGATTTCGCTTTTTCATGTTTCCATTATAACTTACTTTTTAAATTTTGTGTCTCACCTTATGGGTTCATTATA
>NZ_JBSQAT010000043.1:0-1283 GCF_059412445.1 Thermincola sp. GK-1 | reverse complement strand
CGAAACAAGAGTGGTCACCATCAGCAAAGAAGACAGGACCATCACCTTGAAAATCGGCGAAAGCAAAGCCGCCGTTAGCGGCCGGACCAGGTATTTCGATACCAAGGCAGTGATTGCCGGCAGCCGGACCATGGTGCCCCTGCGCTTCATCAGCGAATGCCTGGGCGCCACGGTGGAGTGGCTTGCCAAGACCAGAACCGTGAGGATCACGGTGAATAATGGGTATACGATTCCGGAGGGGACGGAGTTAGGGATAATATTACCTTCTAAAAACGATAACCCCAATATGGTAGATTTAGATGTGCTTATTTCATTAAATAATAATATGGAGCAACAATTAAAAGACCTTCAATTAATTTTAGCTAGTAAGTTTGGCCAATCTGTTGCAGAGGAAGTTACTAAATATGCCAGAAATAAACAAGTATCAACTGATATTCTAAATAAGTCTTGGGTTGTTAATAACCAACGCATTAGAGTTGCTTCTTCCTACGGAAACTGGACCATATCCATTATCGTATGGTTGCCGGGGGTGGAATAATGTTTAAAAAACCCATTATCTTTTTAAATGTATTCTTTGTAATGTTTTTATCTTTTATATCATTTGCAAAAGCAACATCACTACCCCAAAACTATTTCCCACCGAAAGAACCACCCAATTCTGAAGAAGCGGTAATTATAGATGATAATAATTATTTAAAAAATAAAGTTTTTGATAAAAATACTAAAAATTTTCATGGTAAACTTTTACGATTACATAAATTCGGTCTTAACAATCGAATGCTTGTTTATGGACAGCCGTTTGGAGATTTTGACTTTAGAACTAAACAATATCGATTTATAGGAGAAAATATTAGTGGAGAAAATATATCAAACGTAATGTTTCCTCCTGATGGGCAACTGGACGGAAAGTTACAAGAGATTAGTTGGATTAAATATCCTTGGCAGCATATACCTTTAATAAATCATTTAGATATGAAAGGAGAAATGATAGATAAAAGTCAGTTTGACCTCCAGTTAAAGTACTTACCTAACATGGACGAAGGGTTAAAGCGGTACCACGGCCAGTATTACGATAAAAACGGGAAAAAAAGAAACTGGCCCGATTATATACATGTGCTCCAGCCCCCGACATATTATTCTTACGGGATGGGGCGTATGTGGCATTACAAAGACGGAGGAATTTGGTATATTACCGTACCTCTTCCTCCACGTCACGAATTTGACCCCGTTGTTCCCAACCTTTATGTCAAGAGCATAGACCCCGGTACTCCGGTTGAAACAGA
>NZ_JBSQAT010000042.1:0-1583 GCF_059412445.1 Thermincola sp. GK-1 | reverse complement strand
GAACAAATTCGCCTATCGGCGATTCTTTCTTGAACTATACAAACGATTCACTATTATAGGGTTGGCTAATGCCAACTCTATATTTCTTTAAAGTATGTTTCTCCGGTCCATTCCATATCACCGTTACATTTTGGGCACACTACTCCCGGTAATTCTCCAGGTTTCAAGTCTTCTCCCATGGCAAATTCATCTACTACAAAGCCCGGAACTCCTTCCTCATATTTACACCGCTTGCAACGATAATTGTAGTACTCCTCCGGGCTGTCGTCGTCGAACGGTACTTTGTCGTACCAATCCATTTCGTCCTTTGTTTCCTTGCTCATTTTCCTTCACCTCTGGCCCATCTTTTGAAATATCATATAAACATCCATATTTCGAATGCCATATTGTCCATAGTTCCATTTCATTACCACATTTCGAACACGCAAGTGGGTTCTCGCCAAATTCTTTCCTTATCCGTTCCTTCCAGGTTAGTTTTCTGCTTTTCTTTTTCCTTGTTTTCTTAAGATCTTTTGATTTTACATAGTTCCATAGGCCTACTATCTTTTGGGCCTGATTATTCTTGTTGCGTTGGTACAAACCATATCTCCGCACCATCTTGAAATATTTTGGCGGTATATGCATTACCAATTTACCTATAAATTCTATTGCACTTAATTCAACTTCTTCTCTTTTCCCGGTATTATGGTCTTCATACCAAAAACGCACATTCTGACCATCATATTTTATTATCCTATACTCTGCAATGGCCGGTCTCGCCAGGTATCTCCCTATGTACTGCGCTGCTCCCCTGGCATCTCTCATCCGTGTACCTGCATGTACATAAAAGCCTTTAGGATACCTGTGATAAAGCATGTTTATTAAATTCTTCATCTTCGTTTCATGCCCGAATTTTTCTCTCATCAAATCCAGAAATACTTTTTGCCATGCCTTCCTAAGATACTCATACGGTATGTACCCAACCGGTTTCCAAACGTTATATTTATCTAATGCTCCTTCTGTTATTAATGCATGAATATGCGGATTGAATTTAAGGTCCCGACCAAAGGTATGCACCACCGTTATGATTCCTACCCTATAGTCATGACTCTTGTTCTTCTTTTTATACCAGCGCTCAATTAATCCGGCCACTCGATCTGACATGCCCTTAATTAAGCCCTTATGCCAATAAATCTTCCCTCTAACTTCTTCCGGTATTGTAAAAACTGCATGTCGATGTGGCGTCTCTATTATATTTTCTACCTGCTTTTTTACCCAATTCTCTATATATACTTTTCCACACCGGTTGCAAAACCGGCTCTTGCAACTAAATCCAACTATTTTTTGCTCTCCGCACTCTGTACACATGTATTTTGTATAGCCGTTTTTAGGGTCACCACAACTAAGCATTTTGGTTACTGATTCTTCCACGCTTTTCTGCATATCTTGTGGTATCCCTTGCCATTTTGTTTCTCGAAACTGAGCCCAATGATCCTGAAATATTTGTTTAACTGTGATCTTTTCTTTCTTCTTACTCACCATCATATCTACCTTTTTTGACATAAGTTATCCACAACCCTGCTAAACGGTAATTTCCTTAACAA
>NZ_JBSQAT010000041.1:0-1836 GCF_059412445.1 Thermincola sp. GK-1 | reverse complement strand
CTTGAAATCGGAAAGTAACTACTCAAAATAGCCTAACGGCTTATCAAATACCATTTATTAGGAAACACAATTAGTTTAGTATCCTGGTTAGCAGTTAAATGCTAAAAATAACTACTCCCTCCCTTACTGGCATCATATTTTGGGGTATAGTTAATAAACCCGTGTTCCAGGAATCGGACGAGTTGATCTTTAACTGACAAATAAACTGTTTGTCGTCGTTAGGCTGAATTAACAGCGACCCATGCTTGCTGGCAGATGAACATTTTGAGTTTATCTTTGGCTTTTATCAAGACATTTTGTAACCAAGTATTTGGAGCTAACTTTACATGCCGATACCGGTCGTTGCCGACGATATTTCCCGGAACATTTAGGATTTTTCGCCGGATAGTTGGCACTTCGGCATGGCTGGTTTTATCGTCGAGAATGGTCAGGCGGAACCAGTTTAACAGGTTATAGGACAATATCTTAAGCCACATAAAGGCAATATTTCGCTCCATTTCGTGCTGACTCATTTGTTCAAACCCCAGACCCGTTTTAAGTTCATCAATCTTGTTTTCGATGTTGCACCGCTGGTTGTATTCGTGCCATATCTGTTCCGGACTGTGATCGTCAAGGGATGTGACGATCACTTGGTAGTCATAGGTTTCCAGATCAAAACAGAGTTGGTCATTAGTTGCTTTTGGTTTTTGGGTTTCCCGGATTAATATAAACCGGCGGGCTTTTGACCATTTCGGCAGGGGAATCGTGATTTCTGCCGCAGCATAGTGGTCACTCAAGGACTGCCATTGATTTTGTTCGTCCAGGTATTTGATGACTTTACGCATGGTACTGGTGATTTTAGCTTTGCATACATAGTCGATACACTGTTCTTCCAGGTAGGCAAAGTTTAGTTCATCGAAGAAGCCTTTATCAATGCGGATACCTTTTACAATGATATTGTGAGCAGCCAGGATATCCAGAGTCTCTTTGAGAAATTCCATGAACTGACCATTGCTGGCTATATTGCCACTGTATAACCGGGCATGAACAAGTTCTGCTGTACCGGAAATAAAGGCTACCTTCACTTTATATGAAGGCCGTCCGTGGTAACGGGGATTGTAACCGACTTCAGACCCGTTTTGTTTTCCAAAAACCGTGAGTACACTGTCGTCAATATCGAGCCATACTTCACGGGGCTTATCGGACTTGAATTTTAGTGCCAGCAGGTTCTGATTCACTAAAGGCAGTTGATCTAATACCTTTTGCTCACATAATAGAGATAAAAAGTTCCGCAAAGTGCTTTCATCAGGTATTTGTGTTACTTCTTTGATTTTCTGGTAGCCTGGGTCATTTTGCAGTATATTCATATGAGAAAAACGTAATAAACCTAGTGAAATAGCGTCAATCATGGTATCCAACAACTCGGCGTCGGTATATTTGTAGTTATGATGCCGCTTAAGACGAATCCGTTTGAGCATACTACGGAAATCTATGGCTTGTTTAAAAGCCTCCAACAAGCCGAAATTACCAAAGGCAGTAACCGTTAAATTATCAAAACTTACCGGGAGATTGCAATTGCGTATGCGTCGTTCTAATGACTTCAGCTTCTTTTGATAATCCCGCTCCATTTTACGTTTTTGTTGACGAGTCATAGTTTCAAGTTGATTTATGGTAAACATTTGTGATACCATCATTTCAGAGGATCACTCTCCTTTGGAATGTTTTGGTTTGGTCACCTTAAACAATTCCGGTTAAGGAGCAGTGATTCCTTTTTTATGCTAAAATTTTTACACTAAAAAAACATCTAAAAGCCTTGATATTATTAAGTTTTTATAAGTTACTTTCCGAATCTAAGTT
>NZ_JBSQAT010000040.1:0-2020 GCF_059412445.1 Thermincola sp. GK-1 | reverse complement strand
CAGTTAACAGTAGACAGTTAACAGAAGTTAACGGTTGAAGGTTAGCGGGAACTGCAAAACCATCACACAAGTAATTAGACCTCGTCTAATAAGTGAGTAATTCAAAAAAGCAGTTCACAGTTGGCAGTAACCAGTTGATTGTGACTGCGATAAGAGCTTGATTCAAACGATTCATAAGAAGAACAGTTGATAGGGCGGTCGGCAGTAAACATACTGTTAACTGTCGACTGACAAACAGTCAACTGAAATATTTTATGGAGAGTTTGATCCTGGCTCAGGACGAACGCTGGCGGCGTGCTTAACACATGCAAGTCGAACGGGGATTTAGAGGAGCTTGCTTCTCGAAGATCCCAGTGGCGGACGGGTGAGTAACGCGTGGGCAATCTGCCCGTAAGAGGGGGATAACATCGGGAAACCGGTGCTAATACCGCATAATATCTGTATACCGCATGGTAGGCAGATTAAAGGAGCGATCCGCTTACGGATGAGCCCGCGTCTGATTAGCTAGTTGGTGGGGTAACGGCCTACCAAGGCGACGATCAGTAGCCGGCCTGAGAGGGTGACCGGCCACACTGGAACTGAGACACGGTCCAGACTCCTACGGGAGGCAGCAGTGGGGAATCTTCCGCAATGGGCGAAAGCCTGACGGAGCAACGCCGCGTGAGCGAAGAAGGCCTTCGGGTTGTAAAGCTCTGTCATCAGGGAAGAAGAGAGTGACGGTACCTGAGGAGGAAGCCACGGCTAACTACGTGCCAGCAGCCGCGGTAATACGTAGGTGGCAAGCGTTGTCCGGAATTACTGGGCGTAAAGAGCGCGTAGGCGGGCGCTTAAGTCAGGGGTGAAAACTGGCAGCTCAACTGCCAGCCTGCCTTTGAGACTGGGCGTCTTGAGGACAGGAGAGGAGAGCGGAATTCCTAGTGTAGCGGTGAAATGCGTAGATATTAGGAGGAACACCAGTGGCGAAGGCGGCTCTCTGGCCTGTAACTGACGCTGAGGCGCGAAAGCGTGGGGAGCGAACGGGATTAGATACCCCGGTAGTCCACGCCGTAAACGATGGGTACTAGGTGTAGGAGGTATCGACCCCTTCTGTGCCGTAGTTAACACAATAAGTACCCCGCCTGGGGAGTACGGCCGCAAGGTTGAAACTCAAAGGAATTGACGGGGGCCCGCACAAGCGGTGGAGCATGTGGTTTAATTCGACGCAACGCGAAGAACCTTACCAGGGCTTGACATCGAGGGAAGGCTTGTGGAAACACGAGTCGTCACAAGCTTGCTTGTGACCCGAAGACAGGTGGTGCATGGTTGTCGTCAGCTCGTGTCGTGAGATGTTGGGTTAAGTCCCGCAACGAGCGCAACCCTTATCTTTAGTTGCCAGCACGTGGAGGTGGGCACTCTAGAGAGACTGCCGGTGACAAACCGGAGGAAGGTGGGGATGACGTCAAATCATCATGCCCCTTATGTCCTGGGCTACACACGTGCTACAATGGCCGGTACAAAGGGAAGCGATGGGGTGACCCGGAGCAAATCCCAGCAAAGCCGGTCTCAGTTCGGATTGTAGTCTGCAACTCGACTACATGAAGTCGGAATCGCTAGTAATCGCAGGTCAGCATACTGCGGTGAATACGTTCCCGGGCCTTGTACACACCGCCCGTCACACCACGAAAGCCTGCAACACCCGAAGCCGGTGAGCTAACCCGCAAGGGAGGCAGCCGTCGAAGGTGGGGCCGGTGATTGGGGTGAAGTCGTAACAAGGTAGCCGTATCGGAAGGTGCGGCTGGATCACCTCCTTTCTAAGGAGCGCACTTCCTGTGAGAAGCAGGAAGAAGGTTGTTCAAAAGCGAGCATGGCAAGGAAGACAGACTGATGGCACCGGAGGCGTACTGATGTACGTTGAGGATGACATCAGGCTGGCTGACGCAGTCAGGCGAAGCTTTTCAACGACCGGCAATCCTAGGTCGATCGACCATCTCTCCCAAGACTGTTTAGCAGTCATAAGTCACTGTTCAGTTCTCAGGGACCA
>NZ_JBSQAT010000039.1:0-2220 GCF_059412445.1 Thermincola sp. GK-1 | reverse complement strand
CTAATTCTTCGGTTCCGGCGACAGCCGGTTCCTGTTGGGCTATACTGGTGACGGCTATATCGGTGACATGGGATTTGGCCAGCGCCTTTCTGGAGTTGTCGGGCCAGTAGGCGTCAACCATGGTAGGTTCCTGGGGCCAGATTTTGGCCACAATTTCGCTGTTGTGACCTAGTGCAAGGCCGGTGAATTTGAAGGAGAAGGTTTGGATCATAGTTTCCGGCTTTTGGGGGTCAAATACGACTATGGACTGGTCCAGCTTTTTACCTTCCGTGGATGAAATAGAATAACCGTTATGGGTCAGCCCCAGTTTGGCGGTTACCTTTTCCCTGTAGCCCGGTTTTAAGGCATAAATTACTGTTCCGGTATAAACCTGGCCTGGTTCGGTAAGAACGGTATGAAGTTTGAGTTCTTTAACACAGAGGTCGGGCGGCGGTTCTACTTTGATTGGAACCTTCTTCACATTATCAGTCATGTCAGCCGGTTTGCCGTCTGCCGTTGATTCAAATTCATGGTGCCGCGGCACATATTGCCCGTCGTTAATAGCTGCTATGAGTTGGGTAGTCCCTCTCTGGGCTGTCCATTCAAAGGTGGCTGTGATTTCTGAGTTTTCGGCATTAAAGCTGATGGTTTGGCTTTTCGCCTCAGTAAAACGGTCAGGATACTCAGGCACCGGTTCGGAAATGTGGCCGTTCCCTGATATTTTCTTTAACTTTCCTTTGTATGCTTGTCCATTAATTTCATGCAAGCCGGCCACGAAGGGCCTGAGTAGCGCTAAATCCAAATCCCGCCGGATTTCTCCCGTGCCGAAGACAACTGTTGCAGTGTACTTCTTGCCTATTTCCGCTTTATATACAGCATTACCCACCTCATCTGTTTCAACCGGAGTACCGGGGTCTATGCTCTTGACATAAAGGTTGGGAACAACGGGGTCAAATTCGTGACGTGGCGCAATTGGAAAGCTTCTATACCAGATAGTACCGTCTTTTTTCTTATGCCATGCTCTCCCTACTCCCCAACCGTAATATGTAGGAGGTTGGAAAATATGTATATACTGATGCCACGGAAAGTTGGGTTTATTTAAAAATTCGTCCGCTAAATCGGAATCTTGCTTAATACCTTCTATAATATTGGGCAATAAGGATGGGTCACCGTCCCAAGGACTTTTTTCGATGATTGGTTCTCCTCTTGCTATTAAGCGTTTTTCTACATCTTTATCTACCCATGGAAACTTAATCCATCCTTTATTTTCCAGTTTACCTTTTGGTTTGGCATCATGAGGAAAGTTTTTGTTAGTTACATATTCGCCCCTGTCATTAATACCCCAATATCTATATTCTCCGTTTTTATATTCTCCAGTCGGTGAACCATAGACAAGAACATGATATCCCTTAGGTAACATAACATACCTTAATTTTGCCCCATGCGGAGCTGATATTTGAAAATTACCGGGTAAACCAGGAGGTATACTGTCCACAAAGTGTTCTCTGGCTAAATAATTGTTGTCATCGGTTTTCATAGTATATAAATCTCTTGGGGGTTCAGAAAGAGGTAAATAATTGTGGTTATACTCCCAGGCACCAGCAAGCGAATATGGAATGAGTAATAAAGAAATCAAAAATAGTAAAATCATTACTTTTTTCATTGCAATAAACACCTCGTAAGGGTTAATTCGGAGGTAATTATTTTACGCCAGGTAACCAAACTACTATAAAAATGTCTAGTGCACCTGACGTGGAGCTAGCCCTAATACTTTGATTATTTTTTATCCAATATTTGGGTAGTAGATGTTCCCATCTATCTTTTTTTTGCCTAATATACTCTATTATTTCATTGGCGGTACTGTCACCGAACTTGCTGGATAACAAGGTATAGAGATCCTTATACTGAGGTTCCAAAGGTTTATCTATAGGAATAAGTATTTCTATATCTACCTTGGCCGGGTTATCGTTTGGTGGGTACAATGTAATATCCAATTCCGTCCCCTCCGGAATCGTATACCCATTATTCACCGTGATCTTCACGGTTCTGGTCTTGGCAAGCCACTCCACCGTAGCGCCCAGGCATTCGCTGATGAAACGCAGGGGCACCATGGTCCGGCTGCCAGCAATCACTGCCTTGGTATCGAAATACCTGGTCCGGCCGTTAACGGCGGCTTTGCTTTCGCCGATTTTCAAGGTGATGGTCCTGTCTTCTTTGCTGATGGTGACCACTCTTGTTTCG
>NZ_JBSQAT010000038.1:0-2477 GCF_059412445.1 Thermincola sp. GK-1 | reverse complement strand
GTAAGCGTCAAACTCTACCCACCTGGCTTTATCCTCGGGTTTATAGGATAATCTTCCTCAAGAATATCGAATATTAGCCGAGGAGGATTTTTTTATGACAAAAGCTGAACTGCAAAAACTATGGGAGGCCCGGATCTCTGAATATCGTGCCAGCGGTCAAAGTGCTAAAGAATGGTGCACAGCCCATAATATACCCATTCGGCAATTATGGTATTGGCTCCGAAAGTTTAAGAACGAAAAAGATGCTTCCCACGTCAAGTCAACCCAGTGGCTGCCAGTAGAATTAAGCGAACAGATTTCTACAGACCAAGGCAAGGCCTTGTTGGTTAAAGTGGGGCAGGTCGGCATCGAGGTAAGACCAGGCTTTGATCCGGCTTTGCTCTCCCAAGTAATCCGGGTCCTGGTAACGTTATGCTGAACGAATTTGGTATTGACCGGGTTTATCTCGCCTGCGGTGCTACTGATTTGCGCAAATCCATTGACGGGCTGGCGGTTTTGGTCAAGGAAGGGTTCAAACTGGATCCCTTCTCCCCTTGCCTTTTTGTTTTCTGCAACCGGCAGCGCGATAAACTTAAAATTCTCCACTGGGACCACAATGGGTTTTGGCTCCATTACCGCCGGTTAGAGAAGGGCAAATTTCCCTGGCCGGCAGAAGCCGGTTCTTCAACTGTCACCATTAGCCACCGGGAGTTGCGCTGGTTGCTCGATGGCCTCCCCTTAAAACAGCCCCAAGCACATCCTGAGGTAAAAGCACGCACCATTTTGTAATAGAAATCATCAGGCAGAAATATTTTAAGTTTCTGGTCAATTTTAGAGGATATTGGCGTGATTTGTCGAATTATTAAAATATGAGTACTTCAAAAAATATCACCACCATGACTGTTGAAGAACTGCAAAAGCGCTGTGTTCAACTGGAACGGGAAAACGCTGAATTGACCGCCAAGCTAAACTGGTTTATGGAGCAGTTTCGCTTGAGTAAACAGCGGCAATTTGGTGTTTCCAGCGAACGGACTGCTCCTGAACACTGGCAGCTTTTGCTTTTTAATGAGGCGGAAGTGGAAGCTCAAGCGGCTCCAGCCGAGCCAACCATGGAAACGATTACCTACCGGCGCCGCAAACAACGCGGGCACCGGGAGATGGCACTCGAAAACCTGCCGGTGGAGACGGTTGAACACCGTTTGCCGGAGGGAGAGCAGTTCTGTTCGTGTTGCGGCGGTCCTTTACATGAAATGAGTACCGAGGTACGGCAGGAATTGCAGGTCATTCCGGCTCAGGTAAAAGTGGTCAAGCATGTGCGTTATGTTTATTCCTGCCGCCGTTGCGAGCGGGAGGAGATAACCACTCCCATTGTCACGGCCCCAATGCCTGCGCCTGTACTTCCCGGAAGTTTGGTATCTCCCTCGGTCATGGCTTACATCATGAACCAAAAATATGGGGAAGGTCTGCCTCTCTACCGTCAGGAGCAGCAGTTTGCCGGTCTGGGTATTGAATTGTCCCGTCAGACCCTTGCCAACTGGGTGCTCCACGGAGCAAATAACTGGTTGAGGCTGGTCTATGACCGCCTGCACGCGTACCTGCTCAAACGAGATATCTTGCATGCCGATGAAACAACCTTGCAGGTCCTCCGTGAACCGGGCCGGGCTGCTGAGACCAAGTCGTTCCTCTGGCTTTACCGTACCGGGCGGGAGGGACCACCCATCGTTCTTTATGAATATCAGACCACCCGGGCCAGCAAACACCCCCGCCGGTTTCTGGCAGGCTTCAAAGGCTATTTGCATGTCGACGGCTACGCCGGCTACAATGACCTGCCGGATATTACCCTGGTAGGTTGTTGGGCTCATGCCCGGCGCAAGTTCGATGAAGCCCTAAAGGCCTTGCCGGATGAAAAACGCGCGGCAGCCGTAGCCGCCAGGAAGGGGCTGGAGTTCTGCAACAGCCTCTTTGCCATTGAGCGCGATTTGAAAGATGCTCCTCCGGATGAACGTTATCAAATTCGTCAGGTGCGCAGCCGTCCCGTACTGGATGCCTTTTTGGCATGGCTTAAAAGCAAAAAATCGCAAGTGCTTCCCAAAAGCTCCTTCGGTCAGGCAATTAACTACTGCCTGAGCCAGTGGGATAAACTTGAAGCCTTTTTACAAGATGGACGATTGGAACTCGATAACAACCGCAGTGAACGCTCCATCAAGCCCTTTGTCATTGGCCGCAAGAATTGGTTGTTTGCCAATACCCCCCGGGGTGCTCAGGCCAGCGCTATTGTTTACAGCATCGTAGAAACGGCGAAGGAAAATGGATTAAATACCTTCCACTACCTTAGCTATCTCTTCGAAAAGCTTCCCAACATTGATATCGACGATAATAACGCTTTAGACGAGTTGCTTCCCTGGTCAACTACCTTACCCAGTAGCTGCCGGGTCAATAATTAAGCCTATTTGAGTCCCTACCTTAGTTGCAAGGTGGGGATTATTTTACGCTTACGT
>NZ_JBSQAT010000037.1:0-2937 GCF_059412445.1 Thermincola sp. GK-1 | reverse complement strand
ATGTTGCAACGTCCGCATTTACCTACGCCGCATCTCATGTTCATTTCCAGGGTAGTGATGATTTCCTCAGGTTTAAAGCCCATCTTTTTGAAGTTCTCAAGCTGCAGCTTAATCATTATCGGCGGTCCACAGGTCACGGGAACGGTATTCTCAACAGAAGGACAGATCTCCTGCAGCCAGTCCAGGGTGATAAATCCAACCCGCCCGTCCCACTTGGGATCTTCCCTGTCTAAAGTTACATGCACGTGGGTGTCTTTAATCTTAGGCCACCGGTCAAAAAGGTCATACTTAAAGCACAACATATCATAACACCTGGCGCCATAGACTATGTCCACCCGTCCGTAATCATCACGGTTATCCAGTACGTAATCTATGAGGGAACGGAGGGGTGCCAAACCAACACCACCGGCGACGAAGAGGCAGTTCTTACCTTTCATCTCTTCGAAGGGGAAGTGGTTCCCGTACGGACCACGGATGGCCATTTTGTCACCCACTTCCAATTCGTGGATAACGGAGGTCAAGCGCCCAACCTTCGCAATAGTAAATTCCAACATGCCTTTCCTGGTTGGCGAAGAGGTAATGGAAATCATACCTTCGCCCACACCAAGGATGGATAGCATAGCGCACTGGCCGGGTTTATTTCCAAAGTTTTCCAAAATCCCCGGTTCATCAAAAGTAACCTGAAATGTTTTGATGGTAGGAGTTTCCTCAATTATTTTGTTAACAGTAGCAATATAAGGCAATAAAGGACTGGCTACTTCTCTGGTATTGCAATTGCAGGACATCTTAGCCAACCTCCTTTACTTTGGTAATGATTTGCGCAATGTCGAGGTTGACAGGGCACTTTTCGAGGCATCTGCCGCATCCGACGCAGCCAAAATCACCGTATCTGTCAACAAAGTAACGCAATTTATGCAGGAATCGCTGCCTGATTCTTTCCTTCTTGCTCGGGCGCGGCTGGTGTCCACCGGCAGCCCGGGTAAAGTTAGAGAACTGGCAGGAGTCCCAACAACGGTACCGGTAACCCTCGGCGCTCTGGTCATTGTAATCAACAATGTCGAAGCAGTGGCAGGTCGGGCAAACATAGGTGCAAGTACCACATCCTATGCAGCGCAGAGACTCGTTATCCCAAATGGAATGCTCCCACATGTTATCTAGTTTCTCCTTAACACCTTCCAGGCTGATCTGCATCTGCTTGGCCTTGGCCATTTCTGTGGCCTTGGCTTTAGCTCCTGCTCCACTGCCATCGTCATCGGCAAAAAATTCCTTGGCAGAGTTAACCAGTTTCTCGCCTTTCTCCGTTAAAACTTCCACCAGGTATTTATCGCCCAGGTCGGTAAAGAGTAGGTCAGCTCCCTCCGCTGTATCGGGGGATATACCAAAGGCGCCGCAGAAGCAGGTATGGCGGCAGTCATTGCAGCTCAATGCCACAATGGTTGTTTTGTTCCTTTTATCCAGGTAGTAATTGTCACGAAACTCAGCATCAAAAACTTTGTCTAACAACAGGATGCTTTTTACATCACAGGGCCTGGCCCCAAACAGCACCCTTTCGGGAACCCCTTCTACCTCCCTGATGTCCCATGTTGGGTCATTGATATTATAAGTGAACATCTTTTCGCTTTGGGGGAAGAAGAAATCTTTCGGCGGAATAACGCCGTTCTGGTAATCCAATACAACTGCCTCTGCCGAGCTCACCGGTCTGAAGGTGGTTATACTGTCACTTTTGATAGGAGCGATGAGCTGGCTACTTTGGGCTACTTTGTTTAACAGGTTTTTGATCTGGTCTTTCTGAACAATCTTATTCGCCATGGTTCTCACCTCTCCACTCTACATAAATTCTTCCGGATCTTCGAGGCGGTACTGTCCCAGATAGGAGCCACCTTCCTCAGTAGAACCGGGAGTTGGCATATTGAACAATTCTTTGCAGTCTTTCAGCAGTTTTTTGTTCAGCAGGCTGATGGGAATGTCCATAGGACATACCCGGTCGCATTCGCCGCAGTCCACACACCGACCTGCTAAATGGAATGCCCTGGTCAAATGGAAGGCTTCATTTTCTTCCACATTAACTTCCTTACCAATCCAGTCTGGTTTGATGGCATCAAAGATACATTCGCGGCAACTGCAGCCCGGGCAAATGTTCCGGCAGGCATAGCACCTGATGCAACGGTCAAATTGCCTCAGCCAGAATTTTGCCTTCTCCTCCGGGCTCATAGCTTCTATTTTCTTGATTTCCTCATAGTTGTCCTGCACATCGGCAACATTAACCTTATCGCCAAGCATGTGGTCAGCAACAACAGGGTTATGGGATTCGCAGAACTTACATTTATCTAAAATGAAGTCTGCCTTTTTCGCGGTAAAGTCACCTTTCGTTGTTTTGATGACAATTTCGTCGCCCTTGTCTTCAAAATCTGTCAACTGACCGGATACATCGAATTTTTCGGCCAGTTTGGCATAAGAGAGCTGACCGCTGCAGGGCGCTCCCAGTACAACAATTTTATCTCTCGAAATGATATTATCTTGAGTAAGCCTGTAAATACCCCTGGAATCACATCCCTTAACAACAACGGCAATTTTGCCGGGGCGCTGTTTCATATCAATCAGGTACTTGGTTAATCCATTTACAGAAAATGGATTAAAAACTAATTTGTCCACATCATCGGGGGAAGTTATGAAGACCGGCTGGGTTCTGACTGCCTCAGAACCGAGGCCGTAACCTATTACTACTTCCACCTCTTTATCCTGTAGTAACTTAGCGGCCGTCTTTCTAAGATTTTCCGTAATCTTCTTCATCAGGCATCCCTCGTTTTCTATTTAGACTCTTTAAATTTCTTGAATCTCAGATTAGGACCCAGGGCCTTGATAGTCTCGGTCATTTCCTTGGTATTATCGGCCCATTTCTGTCCTTCCGATCCTGAAATCCAGCGGGCTTTGAAACGG
>NZ_JBSQAT010000036.1:0-3208 GCF_059412445.1 Thermincola sp. GK-1 | reverse complement strand
ATGTTCTTTGAAAACTAAACAGAGTAGGCAAGAAACCGAGCGCGAGAGCGAGAGGAAGAACTACCGAGAGCTGTGAAAGGTTGAGGCTGTTGTAGTACAACAGTCAGGTAGGTCAAGTTAGTAAGGGCGTACGGTGGATGCCTAGGCGCCAGGAGCCGAAGAAGGACGTAGAAAGCTGCGAAAAGCCACGGTGAGCCGCAAGCAGGCGTAGACCCGTGGGTGTCCGAATGGGGGAACCCGGCGGGGTTAATACCCCGTCACCCTGTGCTGAACCCATAGGCACAGAGGAGGCAACCCGGGGAACTGAAACATCTAAGTACCCGGAGGAAAAGAAAACAACAGTGATTCCGTAAGTAGCGGCGAGCGAACGCGGAGGAGCCCAAACCACTTGACTACGGTTAAGTGGGGTAGCGGGACTCTCGTTAAGGCTAAGGAACCTAGCCGAACCGTCTGGAAAGGCGGAGCACAGAAGGTGACACTCCTGTAGGCGAAAGGGGAAATAGCTGAGAGAGGATCCCAAGTACCACGGGACACGGGGAATCCCGTGGGAATCAGGGAGGACCACCTCCTAAGGCTAAATACTCCCTGGCGACCGATAGTGAACAAGTACCGTGAGGGAAAGGTGAAAAGCACCCCGGGAGGGGAGTGAAAGAGAACCTGAAACCGTATGCTTACAAGCAGTCGGAGCGCCATAAGAGCGTGACGGCGTGCCTTTTGTAGAATGAACCGGCGAGTTACGGTAGCTAGCGAGGTTAAGTACTTAAGGTACGGAGCCGCAGGGAAACCGAGTCTGAAAAGGGCGTTAAGTTAGTTGCCGTAGACCCGAAACCGGGTGATCTACCCATGTCCAGGGTGAAGCTAAGGTAAGACTTGGTGGAGGCCCGAACCGACCGACGTTGAAAAGTCGGCGGATGAGGTGTGGGTAGGGGTGAAATGCCAATCGAACTCGGAGATAGCTGGTTCTCCCCGAAATAGCTTTAGGGCTAGCCTTAAGGGATGGTTTATGGAGGTAGAGCACTGAATGGGCTAGGGGCCCTACCAGGTTACCGAACCCTATCAAACTCCGAATGCCATAAACTTACCTTAGGAGTCAGACTACGAGTGCTAAGATCCGTAGTCGAGAGGGAAACAGCCCAGACCGTCAGCTAAGGTCCCAAAGTCCGTGCTAAGTGGAAAAGGATGTGGGATTGCACAGACAACCAGGATGTTGGCTTAGAAGCAGCCATCATTTAAAGAGTGCGTAATAGCTCACTGGTCGAGTGGCCCTGCGCCGAAAATGAACCGGGGCTAAGCACGGCACCGAAGCTACGGATTGAGATGTGTCAATAGTGCTCTTAGAGAGTGCTTAGACACGGTGAATTAAGCGAAAACCCACGGCTGTTAAGCGGTTAGATGAAAGGTTTTCGCCAAATGCCTCAGGCTAAGCATGAAGGCTGAGAGTAGTATTGACACATCTCAGTGGTAGGGGAGCGTTCTGTACACGTCGAAGGTATACCGTGAGGAGTGCTGGAGAGTACAGAAGAGAGAATGCCGGTATGAGTAAGCGAGAAGGCAGGTGAGAATCCTGCCCGCCGGAAGCCTAAGGATTCCTGGGGAAGGCTCGTCCGCCCAGGGTAAGCCGGGACCTAAGCCGAGGCCTAAGGGCGTAGGTGATGGGAAATCGGTTGAGAATCCGATGCCACCCACAGCCGTTTGAGGAAGGGATGACACAGGAGGGTAGGCTAAGCCAGCGGATGGAAGAGCTGGTCCAAGCGAGTAGGGCGTGTGGTAGGCAAATCCGCCACACATAGAGCCTGAGACGTGAAGGGGAACGAAATTAGAGTAGTGAAGTAGCTGATCCCACACTGTCGAGAAAAGTCTCTAACGAGGCGAGTGGGTGCCCGTACCGCAAACCGACACAGGTAGGTAGGGAGAGAATCCTAAGGCGCGCGAGAGAACCCTTGTTAAGGAACTCGGCAAAATGACCCCGTAACTTCGGGAGAAGGGGTACCTCAGTATTGTGAAGGTAGAGCAACCGGAGCAAGAAGAGGTCGCAGAGGAGAGGCCCAAGCGACTGTTTACCAAAAACACAGGTGCCTGCTAAGTGGAAACACGACGTATAGGTGCTGACGCCTGCCCGGTGCTGGAAGGTTAAGAGGAGGGGTTAGCCTGAGAGGGCGAAGCTCTGAATTGAAGCCCCAGTAAACGGCGGCCGTAACTATAACGGTCCTAAGGTAGCGAAATTCCTTGTCGGGTAAGTTCCGACCCGCACGAAAGGCGTAACGATTTGGGCGCTGTCTCAACAAGGGGCTCGGTGAAATTGTAATACCCGTGAAGATGCGGGTTACCTGCGACAGGACAGAAAGACCCCGTGGAGCTTTACTGTAGCCTGACATTGGATTTTGGTACGTCATGTACAGGATAGGTGGGAGACAGAGAGGCATGGACGCCAGTCTGTGCGGAGTCGTCGGTGGGATACCACCCTTGAGGTATTGAAGTTCTAACCCACGTCCGTAAGCCGGATGGGGGACAGTGTCAGGTGGGCAGTTTGACTGGGGCGGTCGCCTCCCAAAGAGTAACGGAGGCGCCCAAAGGTTCCCTCAGACTGGTTGGAAATCAGTCGTAGAGTGTAAAGGCAGAAGGGAGCTTGACTGCGAGACCGACGGGTCGAGCAGGGACGAAAGTCGGGCTTAGTGATCCGGTGGTTCCGAGTGGAAGGGCCATCGCTCAACGGATAAAAGCTACCCCGGGGATAACAGGCTTATCTCCCCCAAGAGTCCACATCGACGGGGAGGTTTGGCACCTCGATGTCGGCTTATCGCATCCTGGGGCTGAAGTAGGTCCCAAGGGTTGGGCTGTTCGCCCATTAAAGCGGTACATGAGCTGGGTTCAGAACGTCGTGAGACAGTTCGGTCCCTATCCGTCGCAGGCGCAGGAAACTTGAGAGGAGCTGTCCCTAGTACGAGAGGACCGGGATGGACAGACCGCTGGTGCACCAGTTGTCTCGCCAGAGGCACAGCTGGGTAGCTATGTCTGGAGCGGATAAGCGCTGAAAGCATCTAAGCGCGAAACCGACCTCAAGATAAGGTTTCCCATGGAGTTAATCCAGTAAGACCCCTGGCAGACTACCAGGTAGATAGGCCGGGAGTGTAAGTACAGTAATGTATTGAGCTAACCGGTACTAATAGGTCGAGGACTTGACCTAAGGCCTGAAACAGGAGGTAGTGAA
>NZ_JBSQAT010000035.1:0-4153 GCF_059412445.1 Thermincola sp. GK-1 | reverse complement strand
AATTTTTACACTAAAAAAACATCTAAAAGCCTTGATATTATTAAGTTTTTATAAGTTACTTTCCGAATCTAAGTTTATTTAATATTCGCAAAATTATCGAAAATAAAAAAGGAATTATTCGGCCCATATAGAATAGAAATATAAGGACAGTATGTCCCAATTGGTAACCATGTACATCATTTCACATGGAAAAAACTTATAAATATTAAAATTTAACCTTTTAAGGGGGGATCGCCGGAAGACGGATGTATTTGCTTAACAAATTTCTATAAAGAGGGGTTAGGGGAGATGAGTGAAACTGTAAATTTATCTCAGGTGCAAAGAGACCACAGTGACTTCGTTGAACGGGTTTACAGGATGAGTGGTCAGGATGTACGCAAATGCTACCAGTGCGGCAAATGTTCGGCCGGCTGTGCGGTACACCGGTGCAAGGGATTTGACGTCTCACCGAACCGCGTCATGAGGATGGTGCAGTTGGGGATGGAAGACGAGGTCTTAAGGACCAAAACCATCTGGACTTGCGTACTCTGTTCCACATGTACAGCCCGGTGCCCGCGTGATATTGATATTGCACGGGTGATGGATGCTTTGCGAATTATGTCCAAGAAGAAAAATATTACCGAATACGCTAAGACGGCAAATATTTTCCATCAAATGTTTATGGACAATATTGCCAAATGGGGGCGTATGTATGAGTTCAGCTTTATAGTCGGGTATACTTTGAAAACCGGCTATGGATTAAGCCTGGTGGACCTCGGGCCGCAAACTCTCCTGAAAGGGAATCTTGCGTTTTTCCCGCCCAAAACGAAGAACCGCGGCGTAATCAAAGAAATAATGGAGAACATCGAGAGAATGGAGGGTGAAAAATAGTGAAATACGCCTATTATCCCGGCTGTTCTCTCCACTCAACGGCTAAAGGTTTTGACATGTCAGTAAAGGCTGTCTGTAAGGCTCTCGATATTGAACTTTGGGAAATTCCGGACTGGGCTTGCTGTGGTGCGAGTTCGGCCCACAGTTTTGGACATCTTCTTGGCCTGGCTGTTCCGGCGAAAACCCTGGTTCCGGCGGAAAAAGAAGGGCTTGATGTTGTGGCGCCTTGTGCGGCATGCTGGCAGCGCTTAATCTGGGTTAACCATGAAATAAATACCAGCCCCGAAATGAGAGAGAAAATAAACAAAGCCATTGGGGCGGAGCTAAAAGGTACCAGCAAAGTACTGACTGTTTTCGAGGCCTTTGCCAATCAAGGCATGGAGAAAATTGCTGAGAAAGTCAAGAAGCCTTTAAAGGGTTTGAAAGTTGCATCCTATTACGGTTGTTACTATGTTAAGCCACCTAAAGTAGCTCATGTGGACGATGCTGAGAATCCACATATTATGGATGACATCGTGGCGGCTTTGGGCGCGGAACCGGTAGATTGGCCGTTTAAAACAGAATGCTGTGGAGCGTCTTTGTCATTTGTTGATTTGGAGACCACTAATAAAATGAGTGGTAAAGTGGTGGAAATGGCAGTTAAATCGGGAGCGGATATTATTGTGACCGCCTGTCCTGTTTGCCAATTAAACCTTGATATGCAGCAAACCCATATCAATAAGGTGCTGGGCACCAATTTCAACATGCCTGTTGCGTATATTTCCCAGTTGATGGGCTACGCCATGGGATTCTCCGACCAGGACCTTGGTATGAATAAGAATTATACTGCTTACCAAGCAGCTCTTGCTAAGATCGGTTAAAAAATCTTTTAAGATTTTGCAAAAATACAAAAAGAAAACGGGGAGCGATGCTTATGAGAAGGATTGGCGTTTTTCTTTGCTGGTGCGGCTCCAACATCGGCGGTGTGGTTGATATACCCAAAGTTGCCGAAGTAGCCCGCACCTTCCCGGGCGTCGTCTTTGTGCAAGAAAACAAGTACACCTGCTCTGAACCCGGCCAAAAGGCCATAGTTGAGGCTATCAAAGAACACAATCTCGAGCGGGTTGTAGTTGCTTCTTGTTCACCAAGGATGCACCTGGGGACATTCCAAAAAGCTATTCAGCGTGCCGGCCTGAACCCTTACTTGGTTGAAATGGCTAACTTAAGGGAGCACTGCTCCTGGGTTCATGCTTCTGAGCCCGAAAGAGCCACTGAAAAAGCAATTGAACTGGTACGGAAGGCAGTTGCCAAGGCTGCCAAACTGGAACCCCTCTTCGAAGAATATGTGCCAATAACGAAGAGAGCCCTGGTTATTGGCGGAGGTATTGCCGGTATCCAGGCGGCTCTTGATATAGCAGATACAGGCTATGAGGTAGTTTTGGTTGAAAAACTGCCGACAATCGGTGGGAAGATGGCTCAGTTAGACAAAACCTTCCCCACCCTGGATTGCGGCGCCTGAATACTCACGCCTAAGATGGGTGCTGCGGCGCAGCATCCCAACATTACTCTTATGACTTACTCTGAAGTTGAGAAAGTAGAGGGCTACGTAGGTAACTTTGACGTGACCATCAGGAAAAAGGCCAAATTCGTCGATTATACCAAGTGTACCGGCTGTGGCTTATGTGAAACCAAGTGTCCCAAAAAGGTGCCCAGTGAGTTCAACTTGGGACTTGGAACAAGAACTGCTATTTACAAACCTTTTGAGCAGGCTGTTCCCAATAAACCTGTTATTGACAAGGAAAGCTGCCGTAAGCTTACTGAGGGCAAGTGTGGCGTTTGTGCAAAAGTTTGCCCTGCCGGCGCAATCAACTACGAAGACCAGGATGAAGTGGTAACAGAAAAATTTGGTGCTATTGTAGTAGCCACCGGTTTTGATATGATCGATTGGGCGCAGTATTACGGGGAATATGGTGGAGGGACAATTCCCGATGTAATCACCGGATTGCATTTTGAACGCCTCGTGAATGCTTCCGGCCCGACCGGCGGCAAGATTAAGCGGCCCTCTGACCATGAAATTCCGAAGACTGTTGTGTTTATCAAGTGTGTAGGTTCCAGGGATGAACTGAAAGGTAAGTCCTATTGTTCAAGGGCATGCTGTATGTATACTGCCAAGCATGCTACCCAGGTTCTTGAAAAAATCAAGGATTCCGATGTCTACGTCTTTTACATGGATGTACGTACACCTGGAAAGATGTATGATGAATTTTATATGAGAACCAGACAACATGGTGCCAAGTATATCCGTGGCCAGGTATCGAAGATTTACCAGGATGGCAAAAAGGTTATTGTCTGCGGGGAAGATACTTTGGTTGGCAAGTCCGTTCAGGTGGAAGCTGACCTGGTTGTGCTGGAGACAGCCATGGTACCCCAGGCCAATGCTACTCAGTTGGCCCAGATTGTCGGCTTTTCCTACGACAAGGACGGCTGGTACACCGAGGCTCACCCGAAGCTTGCACCGGTGGAAACTACCACAGCCGGCGTATTCCTGACCGGCTGCTGCCAGGGCCCGAAAGATATTCCTGATACCGTTGGCCAGGCCAGCGCTGCGGCAGCAAAGGTTGCAGCCCTGTTCTCCAAGGACAAGTTGGCTACCAACCCACAGATTGCTTTTGTTAATGAAGATACCTGTGTGGGCTGTTTATTGTGTAAACCGCTTTGCCCATATAAGGCTATTGATGCTAAAACCATTAAAGTTTGGAACCATGGCAAGGAAGAAGAACGTGTTGTCGCATCGGTGAACTCAGTTCTTTGCCAGGGCTGTGGTACCTGTACCGCTGAGTGCCGTTCCGGTTCCATTAACCTTAAAGGCTTCACTAATTTACAAATGATGGCGGAGGTGGATGCTGCATGTCTGTAAAAGAACGGGATCTTTCCAACTGGCAGCCAAAAATCATAGGCTTTGCCTGCAACTGGTGTAGTTACGCAGGCGCTGATGTGTGCGGCGTCAGCCGTTTTCAGCATCCATCCACAATGAGGGTAATCAGAGTCCCTTGTTCGGGCAGGGTTAATCCTCACTTTATCGTCAGGGCTTTCCAGAAAGGCATTGACGGTGTGCTGGTGGGTGGCTGACACCCTGGTGACTGCCACTATGTTAGTGGCAACTACTTCACCAGGAGAAGGTTCCTGGTTATGAAACGTCTCCTGGAATACGTGGGCTATGAACCCGGCCGTTTCAAAGCCCGCTGGATTTCAGGATCGGAAGGACAGAAATGGGCCGATAATACCAAGGAAATGACCGAGACTA
>NZ_JBSQAT010000034.1:0-4889 GCF_059412445.1 Thermincola sp. GK-1 | reverse complement strand
TCTTCGGTTAAGTCGGCAGTAACTCTTTTCTTAAGTCTACCACCGGTAGGCTAGCTTTGCTATGCCCTTTTTTAGGTGAGAAAATTATTTTTTAAAAAAGTCTTGACGTTTATTAGCTGGTTTAGTCGATGTATGCCAAACTCACCCTAATGGTAATTATGCAATGGTTTTTTTGAACCTTTTTAGCAAATCAAATATTCTGTCCTCAAGTTATTAAAGGGATTTATCGATAATCAATAAATAAATATTGGAAAGGAGATAAATTATGGAATATGTTTTTTATAAAGAGGATAAAAAATACCAACGGATATCAGCTTTTAAACATTCCTTGGGCAGTATGATATTCTGGTTTGTAGTGTTTGCGGTGATTTACAATTTCGGACGATTAATATTTCCGAAAGAATTTACTCTTCTAGCGAAAGCAACATTAGTAAAGGTCACTGTATTATCACTAACTCTCTACTCTGGACTTAGTAAGTATTTCTACTTAACACATGATACATGGGCAGCCATTAATAAAGCAAGAACCAATAAGGAAACAGAGTTAATGAGTTTAAAACAGCTACTATACTTTTCGGAAATTCAAGTTAGTTTATCAGAAAAACTATGGGATGCAGTTAAATCTTTTTCACCTATTCCATTAGCAGTTTTTGTACTTGGTATTTTTACCGGCAATAACCCCATTTTAAATAAAACAATCATCATAGCCCAAAACAGTATAACTGTAAAAAATCTATTTATATATGGCGGTTACGGATTTATCGCATTATACGCTTTCCTTTTAAAAGCAACATATGATAGACTAAAATGGAAAAAACTTCAGAACAGTCTTTTTTATGATGCAATCCTATATTATGAATACAAAAATAATAAAAAACCATAAGAAGATCCTGAGAGGTCTTCTTTTTTATCCCAAATTGGCCCCAAATCAGTTTGGCATATTTCGCCTAACACGTCCCTAAACGAACAAAGTTCGTCTGTCCCATCTAAATTATACCATAAAAATCCATCTCAAGCATTAACCTTGCTGATTCCTAGATTCCTGAGGCTGAATAAAATATTGCTTCCTGGCCAGGAATGACCGGTCCAATAAATGTGGGCCGACGGTTAGCTCAGACTGTGCTTATCCCTGAGTTCCGTCGGCCTTGGTTACAGGCAACCGGTCAGGCTTGCCCAGGTCAACCCACGGGAGCAAAAAAATTTTTACCGCCTGGAAGAATTACAACCAAGTAGGAAAATTTTTTTGTGCAGCCCTTGGGACCAGCTTTCCGCCAGTGGGGTTGATTAAGAATTGCCATAATTACAAGTTTACATACAATCTTACAAACATACAAACATATTCCCTGGCCAACGATGGCTAGGCCAGCCGCAGGCAAGGGTAGTACCAGCGTAGCTGACACTACTCCTATATATATGAGGAATAATTTTCGACAAATTGTAGCTATTGCAAAAAACTTAATAAAAAGCTACAATAAAATTGTAGCTAGTTGGTTAAACTAAAATTAAAGCTACAATTTGGAGGAATTGCTATGAACAGGGGAAGACCCAGCTTAAAGAAGCTGCTTGAGAAAGTTAAAAGTGAAATAACCGTATTCCATAAAGAAATGGGCGGGTTTCCTGCAAACCTGGAAGCAAATGAAATCTGGAAAGACATTTGGCTTGAAGAAACACACCATTCTACAGCTCTGGAGGGAAATACACTAAATTCACGAGAAATTTATAAACTGGTTGAACAAGAAATTGTAACTGGCAACAAAGAAATCAGACATTACTTAGAGGTGCAGGGCTATTCCAATGCAGCAAGGTGGGTATACGAGCAGGCAGTAGAATCATATAAACAACAGGATAAAATAATAACTGTTCAGCACATAAGCCATATTCACAAATTACTTATGGGACCGGTTTGGACATCATATCCTCCCGTAACAGGAGACCAGCCCGGCCAATTTCGCACAGGACCGACTCCGAGAATAAGAGGGAGCTCGCTTAAACTTCCTCCTTCCGGTGACGTGCCTGACTTGATCAACGAATTAATAGAAAATATAAATGACGGTCCAGGAGACTTATCCGTTTGTGAATGGGTAGCTCTAATACATGCCGAATTTGAAAAAATTCACCCTTTTAGCGATGGGAACGGCAGAACCGGCCGGCTGTTAATGAACTATATCCTTATAGTTAATGGTTATCCACCGGCAATTATTCTTAAAAGCCAGCGCCCCAAATATCTCCGGGCACTTGAACGGGCGCAGAGCAAAAATCCTGATTACACAATGCTTGCAGAACTGGTCGCAAGAGCGGTAAGGGACAATTTAAATAAACTAATGTTACCTAAACTTTCCGGGGAAGAAGACCTGGTCCCACTGAGTACTTTAGCAGAAGGTACGCAGTACCAACCAAGCTACCTTCGCCGTTTGGCCCAGGAAGGAAAACTTAAGGCCGTTAAAGAGGGAAGCCTCTGGTTATCATCCAAGAAATGGTTGCAGGAATACATCGATTCCCGTAGTCCGCGCGGAAGAAGATAGGCGAACATTCTGAACAAAAGGAAATGACTCTTGTGGTCCGACAATTGCTAATCCCTTAACATATCCTTCAAGGAGTTGATCAAGTCCTTCCTGAGTAACAATACGAACATTTTTTACCGGCCTTTCGACGTAGGGTATTATACTAACAACCCGATATTTAGCATTTTTATAATTTGACAATTCCTGTTGGCTGATTTCCAGAACCTCAGAAGGTTTTATAATGTAATCATGGATAAAACCATTTAAGTAACTTAATAACGAAATGCCTATATCAACAATAGATTTTGCATCCTGTATTCGAACCTCTTGGCCATGAACTGCTCGATTGCATAAATATATAACTTCTGTGATAGGTTGTGTAATATCTTTTGGGAGAACTTCTCGGTAGGTTAATTCATAAACTAGCTTTTTAAGAGGTGGCCGGGCATTTTTGTCTATTTCTCTTACAGAAAGACGATAAATTTTGGTAATCATTTTTTCTACTCAATTCTTAATTTATGAAACCATACTCAAACAAAATGTTTAAAGCATTGATTTGTGCAACGTTTACATAATCAAGAGCACGATCTAAGCTAAATTCATGTTTAGAAAACACTTCCAGAATTTCAGTAAGAATTTCAGTCTGCTTTTTAATAACCTCAGTTCTTATAGGCTGCAAGAATGTTTCTTTGGCCCGAATGTATGTCAAAATTGCTACAATAGTAGCGCTCCCTGTAAAGATAATTGAAAAAACATCTTTTATCCAAGTAGAATTGCTTTTTAAGAAATCAACTATCATGCTTGTCCTCCCCGAAATTGCGCCGTTTCGCTTAACCGCCAAAATGCCGCGCCGCTGTATGCTTTACGGCTGCGGCTTCGTCCAACACGTGTTGCCGCAATTGAGCATATTGAGGAACGGCTGATCACGTTTTATTTTGTGCTATCTCGAAATTTTGAGGTTCTAATTCATAGAGCCGCTGCATCCTATCATAATCCGGAATCTTGATCGCTTCGACCAGTGCTGCGTGAATTCCATTGAGTAAGGCTTTTTTATAGGTGTCACTCTTACCTTTGAATATCTCTACCTTAACTAAAGGCATTATTATCCCTCTATTTACAATAAATTTCTATAAATGACCTTCCTCTTTTAATTCTTTAATAGCATTTTTTACGGCCGACTTTATTACAAAATATATTATTAAAATTCCAACAACAGGATAAAGAATCATCATAGATAACTCGAAAATACCTAAGTTCATAGTGATACCTCCATATTAATTCAATGAGAACTGTTATTTTAAAAAATTGATACGTCGATGGCACAATTTCGCCTAAGACATATTGGCTAAACAAACTTTGACTTCCCGCAGGCTGGCGCGGTTTTTGCCTCCCCAGACCCCTGCCCCCTATTCGCAAGACCACGACAGCCGAGGACGGGGCAAGTTGAACGGAGCGAAGCGGAGCCGTTTTGGGTGTTGTTAGAGGAAGTGCCCCTTGTTCAGATTCTATTTTTATGGTATCATAATTAATACCAGCAAAGTATTATTGGTATTAAATATGGTATTTTTGTTTAATATTTCATAGGAGGTTCCAGTGACTAAAATCGAGAAACGGTTTCAAAGAATTCTCAACAATCCCAAAGACATAAAATGGTCAGAGCTTCAAGCGGTTCTTAACAAATTTGGCTTGATATGCGAACCACCCGGAAGTGGTAGTCACTGGTCTGTTTATGACGAAAATTCAGATGCTATCATAACCGTGCCTGTTCATAATAACCGAGTTAAAGCCATCTATGTAAAAAAGTTAATTGCTCTAATCAAAGAAGTTAGAGAGGAGAAATAAAAGTATGACCATAGACTTTGAATACTACAAAAATCTTAAATATAGCGTTAAGTTGATACCTATTTCTGAAGAAGACGGCGGTGGCTGGCTTGCTGAAATACCTGAACTTAAAGGATGTATGTCCGATGGGAAGACACCGGAAGAAGCTTTAAAAAATATAGAAGAAGCGAAGATGGTTTGGATATCTACCGCGCTTAAAAGAGGGCAAACAATACCTTTACCAGAAACAGAGGATAATGATAAATATAGCGGAAAATTTACTCTTAGACTCCCAAAGTTCCTCCATAAAGAACTTTCTCTCGCTGCCCAAAAAGATAATATAAGCTTAAATCAGTATATTCTCAGCCTGGTTGCTCTAAATTTCGGAAAAAACTCAAGAAAATCCGGAACTCCTAAAACGTCAACACGAAAATCATCAAAATCACGCTCCCAATAATGGGAGTTTTCTTTTTCCCAAATTAGGGGCAACTATAATGAACCCATAAGGTGAGACACAAAATTTAAAAAGTAAGTTATAATGGAAACATGAAAAAGCGAAATCAATAT
>NZ_JBSQAT010000033.1:0-11661 GCF_059412445.1 Thermincola sp. GK-1 | reverse complement strand
TTTGTATTTGCTGTGATTTCTGATTTGTTGGCCGCGGCTATTGCCGCGACCGACATTGTCTAATATAGCATACGGATAATATAATTGTCAAGCAATTTAAATCAATTTTTTTATCTTTTTTTATGTAAAGTTATAAATCCCATGTTGGAAGCTTATCGCACCGGTATTAAGATATATTATTTTTCGCAAAAAGTGAAATATGCTTCTATTTACCGATAAGTTCTAAACCTTTTCCCAGGTTCAAATTTAAATAGGTCCCCGGCACTTCGCCTACAATGATGGTCTCTGCTATTGGCACCTGGGAGCTAACTTCCACACTGTCGCTTACCAACGGAATAACTATTTTAACTTGACTGAATATGTTTAAATACAATCGATGCCTGGTTTGGTTAATACCTGCTTGTTCAAATTTGTCTTCGACTATGACCTTTACGGTACCTATTGGCACTATAGTTACTTTGATTTTGGGGCCGTAACTAGCCAATAACTGGCTGCCCAAGGTTTGACCTAAGGGAATTTTAAAAACCTTTCCTTCTAATTTTTTTAAAGCCTTTTGTACTTCCAAAGTTGTATCGGCAGCCAAACTATTAATCTTAACTGTATTCGGCTGCATCAGTACAACCCGGCCACGACTGTCAGTTCGAACAAATATTAAGTCTTTATATTCCACCACTTTAGCCACTTTTTCGTTAACCGCATCCTGGATTGACTCGACGGCTATTTGTTCTGCCTGGGCCCTAGAAATTGCCAGGATTGTCGGACGTAGATTTTTTTCCACAATGGCAAAGGTTGTCAGTAACGATACTATAATGCAACCCAGGACAACCACCAGTGGATTAAATAACCGTGGTTGTCTCAACATGGCTTTCACCTCCACAGATTAGTCCCCTCAGACTAGTATATGAGAATTAACCTGGAATGGTGAAACTATTACATCAAACAAGAAGGAATTTCGCATAAAAAAATAAATATATTTATTGACCGGAAATAAACTGGGCAAGGATGATAATCGTGAATAAACTTTGCGAAAAATGCAACAACAGTTGCAAACAGCCAAATAGCACCATTGTCTTGGAGTGCAAAAAATATACATTGAAGCCTATGCAGTTGGAATTTAAATTTAAAGATACAGATAAAAAAAAGAACCCTCGATAGGGCTTATAAATATCGTTTAATTACAATGCCAATTCTGCCCTTTCTGGTATTCCCCTTAACTTTTTCTATACTTATTCTTCCCAGCCCCCGGGTAGATACAACATCGCCTTCGTTAATTCTATAATCAGCATCAGTAATAGTCTCAAAATTGACTTTGACTTTTTCGCTATTTATATATTTGGCTATCTTACTGCGGGAAATCCCAAACCCTGCTCCGGCCACTGCATCAAGTCTTAAGGAAGAAACGGTGGTGTCAATAATTTTAGTATTGTCGGCCGGAGAAATCAGTTCTTCCCGCGAAATTTCCGTTACTTTGACAGGTACCTGATGTATTTTAAACAAATTCTGGGCAAGGTAATCCTTTATTTCCGGCACAACTAGCAGTTGACACCCCTCATCAACGACTATTATGTCACCTAATTTTTCACGTCTGATGCCCGTGTTTAAGACAGCGCCCAAAAAATCACGGTGAGTAGCCTTGCGAAAACGAAAATTCCCTGCGACTTGTAAGCAGCAAATGCATTCCGGGATTTCCCCCCAGCTTAAGTCCTCAGGGAAAATTATCATTCTCTTTCTCTCGGCACTATCATAACCACCGTCAAACTTCCATGTAAGTCCGTAAATACCTGATACCAGTTTTTTCGCCATTACCTGTTGGCCCGGGTCCAAGAAATCAGTAAAAACCGGTTGATAAATTTTCAACGCAGACTGGGCTTTATCTATAATTTTGGCGCCTAATTCCCGTTGTTCAGCAGGAAGTAACTTAATAATGCTGCGGTCGACCATAGCTACATCAATAGATTTAAAATCAACCGTTCTAAAGCTCCTAGAACAAGGAACAACAATAACGGGGAAAAATCTAACCCAGCCGTTGACGGGAGAATCTTTCTAAAAGGCGCCAAAAGCGGCTCGGTAGTTTCATAGATAAAGCGAACTATCGGATGATAATGGTCAATCCGCATGAACATCGGCAAGAAAGATAAAATAATACGAGCAATTACCAACCATTCTATAGCTGCAAATATTCCTTTAATAATCACATATAAGTCCAAAACACAAATCCCCCTAACTTATTTGGTCACAGCTCCCAATTCTTTAGACTTCTGGGTCGCGGCAATTACAGCATCTATAATAGTTGCCCTGAGTTTTCCCTGTTCTAAAGTATGCAGCCCTGCAATAGTCGTACCACCGGGGGTGGTGACTTTATCCTTCAATACAGCCGGATGTTCACCTGTTTCCAGAACCATTTTGGCAGCGCCTAACATGGTCTGAGCAGACAGCTCCAATGCAATCTTCCTCGGCAGGCCGGCTTTAACTCCAGCATCGGCCATAGCTTCAATGATTAAATACATATAAGCCGGACCGCTCCCACTCAAACCCGTGACAGCATCCATAGCCTGCTCGGAGACGGTATAGGCTCGCCCAACGGAATTAAATAATTCCAATGCCAAAGCAAGGTGCTCTTCACCTGCAAATTCACCGGCTGCCAAAGCGCTTGCTCCCTCGCCTACTAATGACGGCGTATTGGGCATAACCCTTATGACAGGAACTCGGCTTTTGAAAAAACTGGATATGTAGCCTGTCGATAATCCGGCGGCAATAGAAACCATCAGTTGATCGGTTTGTACTGAACCGGCTATTTCAGTTAATACATCCTGCAAAATAAAAGGTTTTACTGCTAAAACAACTATATCGCTTCTCTTGACCAAATCCGTATTGTTTTGAGCAACATTAACCGAGAATCTCGTTTTTACATAATCTCTACGGGTAAAGTCAACATCGCTGATAAACACTTTTTCCGGCTTTGTTAAATCAGAACTGAGCAAACCGGCCAGTATTGCTTCGGCCATTGCCCCCGCCCCAATAAAACCGATGGTTTTATCTGCCAATGACATCAATTTGCCTCCCTATTACCGAATCCAAGTAAACAATCCCTTTTCTTTGTCCTGTTCTTTATTAATTTCCCCTGCTATATCCATATTACTCGGGACAAAAAGAAATATTCCGTTTCCAACTTTCTGCATATTTCCTGATAAAGCATAGGTGGTCCCGCTGATAAAGTCAACAACCCGCTTGGCCAGTTCCTTATCAGCATCTTCCAGGTTGATGATGACCGGGCGGCGGTTTTTCAGATGATCAGCTATATACTGGCAATCCTCGAAAACCTTAGGCACACAAACTACTACTTTAGTTTGCTTTTGAGTATGCAGGCTAAAAATTGGCCCGTTCTTTTTCTTCTTGAAGGAACTTTCTTCCTCCTGTACTATTTCCTCATCTTCGATAATCTCCACTTCTTCCTCTTCAAAGCCCATAAATCCGAGTACTTTATCAACCAGCTTGGCCATTAAAAAAGTCCTCCTCTCATTTTTTTCTTTCCCCAAAAATCCTGGTTCCTATCCGAACTAAATTTGCGCCTTCTTCTATGGCAATTCTATAATCATTGGACATCCCCATGGACAGGTATTTCATTTCTGCACTGGGAATCTCCATTGTTTTTAAAGCGTCAAACTTCTTTTTCAGTTCCCGGAATACCGGACGCACTGCCTCGGGGTCGCCAACAAAAGGAGCTATGGTCATTAATCCTTTTACCGCCAAGCCCGGTAGGTCCTTAACAGCATTAATAAAATCATCTACTTCTGATAAATCAAGGCCAAATTTAGTGGGCTCCCGCGCCACATTAACCTGGATTAAGACATCCAGACATTTTCCCCTGGCAACTGCCCGCTTGTTGATCTCCTCTGCCAAAGGATAAGAATCAAGAGAATGGATGAGTACGACCTTATCCACAATGTATTTTACCTTGTTCTTTTGTAGGTGCCCGATTAAATGCCACTTGGCCTCAGGAAGTTCGTTAAATTTTTCTGTAAGTTCCTGCACTCTGTTTTCTCCGAAATCAGTAACCCCCATTTCCCATGCGGCCTTAATTGTTTCCATTGGTACTGTTTTTGACACCGCAATTAATTTTATGTCTTCAGGTTTACGACCGGACTTGTATGCTGCTTCGTTTATGTTACTGCGAATCTGTTCAAGATTGGTCCTTAACCAATGCAACATGGCTATCCTCCTAATTAACGGGCTGCCCTTCCTCGATATATTTGGGGTTTATCACATATGTGGTTTCCGGTTCCAGACCGGAAACAGCAACCTGGTCCTTTACCTTGCCCTCGATTTTAACAGGCTGCCACCGGGTTAAATTTTTGTATACCGTATATATACCCGGCTTGTTATCTTTATAAACTAAAGCCTGTTCAGGTACTATGTATCCTTCAAACCTGTCACTGATAAGCCGAAATGTATGAACTCTGTTCTGTATAAATTCTTTGGCAAAATCATTTAACTCCAGTACTATCCGTAATTTATCCCCGGTAGGTTTGGCTTCAACCACCGTCAGGTATACCGGTTTTGACCCGGCAAGTCCTAAATCCACTAACACCCTGCCACCGGGCTTTATCTTTTTTAAAAATACCGGTTGGTTAGGAAGTTCTCCTAAAACAAGCATAGGTTCCAGATTATTAACCACCTTAGCCACTGTTTGACCGGCTTCGACAACCTGGTTATCGTCATACTTTAAACTCTGTAAAGTGTGCCCGGCAAAAATGCCGAATAAATCCATAATATTTACATTATGCGGTACCAACAACTTCTCTAGGCCATCCAAACGATAACTTACCAAACCTGCTCTGGGTGAAGATATGTTAATAGCCGTAACACCGTCTCTGCCGCGAACATCAGGTATGTTAACTTTAAATACAACAGCGCCAACCCGGACCCGCTCACCCTCAGATGCCACAATCGCAAGTTTTCCATGGTTGGGAACGCTTAAAACTGTTTCATCCCTTACCAAAATACCGTTAAAATCAACCGTTGACTGTATATAATCATAGTTAGCCACTTGGGTTTCAACCAATTTGGCTTTTAAAGTATCGGAAACATAATTAAATATAACCCAGACTAAATAAAACCCAATTGCTGCAAATAAGACCCCTCTTAAAATTAGGCGGCGTTTTTTCGGGTGTCTACGTTTTGAATTGCGTCCAGGCTTATTCATTATCAACTTCCTTCCTTAAAACGCCTATAACAAGATTATTATTCTACACATACAGTACTATATCCTGCTAAAGCAGCCAAAATTAAGGTAATTCCTCTTTAAAAGCAAAAAGCGCCTTCAGGCGCTCTAGGCAGTGATAAAAAATGCTTATAAAATTCATTATTAATCATTTAAGTCAAGGCGCTCACCGGTAACCAGATACACAACCCGTTCCGCCAAATTGGTCGCATGGTCAGCAATACGCTCTATATAACGACCCACAAATAAAAGGTAGGTAGCCTGGGTAATGGTTCTGGGGTCTTCCATCATATACGTCAGTAACTCCCTGAATATCTGTGAATAAATATGGTCAACCTCGTCATCACGGCTGCAAAGTTTTCTGGCCAATTCAACGTCCATTTTTACGTAAGCATCAAGGCCTTCCTTGACCATCTCCTGGGTAATGGCTGCCATTCTCGGAATATCAACCAGCGGTTTAATTAGCCGCTCATTAGCCAACCGCCGGGTGACCCTGGCTATATCTACAGCATGGTCTCCCATGCGCTCCAGATCGGTGATAATCTTATAACCAGTGCCTATCTTCCGTAAATCCACTGCCATAGGCTGCTGGGTGGCTATAAGCTTCAGACATTTATCTTCAATTTCCAGTTCCAGTTGGTCAACTAAACGGTCCCCTTCAATAACCTGGTTAGCCAGGTCCACATTTTGCGTAGCTAATGAATGAACCGAATTGTAGATTGCCTGCTCAACCAGGCTCCCCATGCGCAATATTTCCTGCTGAAGTTCTTCAAGAGAACGTTCGAAAGCATTACGTGTTGAACCCACCTTAGCCCACTCCCTGTAAAAATTATTTGAAAACTATTTTAATTGTGCTTTTGTGATATTTCAAGAGAAAAAATATTAATTTAACAGAATTTTATCCAAAACGTCCGGTAATATAATCTTCCGTACGCTTATCCGATGGTTTGGTGAAAATCGTTTCCGTCTCGCCGAATTCAACCATGTCGCCTGTCAAGAAAAATGCCGTAAAATCGGATACCCGGGCAGCCTGCTGCATATTGTGGGTAACAATGACAATTGTATAATTCTCTTTTAGCTCACCCATCAATTCTTCGATTTTTAAAGTGGAAATGGGGTCCAGCGCAGATGAGGGTTCATCCATCAACAAAATTTCAGGTTCGACCGCCAAAAGCCTGGCTATACACAAACGCTGCTGCTGGCCGCCGGATAAACCTAAAGCAGGTTTTTTCAGACGGTCATGGACTTCTTCCCAAAGGGCGGCGGCCCGCAGACTTTTTTCAACTATCTCATCCAACTTCCGCTTCTCCTTAATACCATGAATTCTCGGACCATAAGCTATGTTATCATATATACTCATTGGGAATGGGTTAGGGCGCTGAAAAACCATACCAACCTTTTTTCTGAGATTGACTACGTCAACTTCCGGGCTGAAAATGTCCTGTCCATCCACAGTTACTTTACCGGTGATTCTACAACTATCAATAAGGTCATTCATTCTGTTAAGAGTGCGCAGAAAAGTGGATTTTCCACAGCCAGAGGGGCCAATTAAAGCTGTCACTTTGTTGGCCTGAATATCCATATTAATGTTTTTTAAAGCATGAAATTCCCCGTAATATAAGTTTAAATCGCGAACTTTAATTTTGGGCTGGACATTTTCAGTCATGTTTTAACCTCCTATGAAATGCGCGGAATAAACAATCAGCCAACTTCACTATATCAGAGTATTATTATACGTATGTTATCGAAATGTTAAATTTGCGTTAAGAAAAAAGTCCGGATTTGCCTCCGGACTTTTTTCCTTGTTCATTGATTTTTATATTGCCGGGAGGTAAAAGGTAAATTTTGAACCCATACCCACCTGGCTTTCTACTTTGATCGTCCCTCCATGGGCTTCAAGGGCATGTTTTACAATAGCTAACCCCAAACCGGTACCGCCTAGTTCCCTGGATCTGGCCTTATCGACTCTGTAGAAACGTTCAAAAAGCCTGGACATACTTTCCGGCGGTATACCGATACCCGTATCTTTAACAGACACTTTTAAACCGCCACCACTTGGCGTCGCACTAAGAACAACCCTTCCATTTTCGGGAGTGTATTTAATGGCATTATCAACCAGATTTATCAGCACCTGTTTGATCAAATCTTCATTAGCCATGATTACAGGCAGGTCAGGGTGAATGTCTGTCTCTACGGTAATATTCTTTTCCTCAGCCATTGGTACAAGAATTGGCAGTACTTTTTCCACGATTTCATTAAAATTGACAGGGCTCCTACTTATCTCTTTGTTCTTGGCCTCGATACTGGACAGGCTCAGGATATCGTTAATCAGCCTACTTAAGCGATTGGTTTCTACATTAATGATTTCCAGAAAACGCCTGGCTACTTCCCGGTCCTCCATGGCTCCGTCCAACAACGTTTCTACAAACCCTTTGATAGAAGTTAAAGGTGTTCTTAATTCATGGGATACGTTGGCAACAAATTCACTACGCATTTTTTCCAGTTCGCGGATTTCCGTAATATCCCTGAATACTGCAACAACCCCAACTATTTTCTCTTTTCTCATTAAAGGTACCACATTAACTCTGAACGCACGCCTCAAAGGAACTATTTCTATCTCCTGGTTTATGGTTCTGCCTTTTTTAAGGGCTTTAAGCAAAATTTTCTCCAGCTCGTAATTGCGAATTCCCTCGATGACCGTCAGTCCAATTACTTGGTCGGCCACCACATTGAAAATCTTCTCAAAAGCCGGATTTACCAGCAAAATACGGGTATCTTTATCAACGGCTATAACCCCTTCAACCATACTGGTAAGAATGGCTTGGATTTTGTTTTTTTCTTCTGTTATTTCCTTGATGGTGTCTTTCAGGCGCCTGGCCATATAATTTAAACCCCGGCCTAACGCACCGACTTCATCGTCCGAAACAACCCGGACGTAGTTGTCTAATTTTCCTTCGGCCATCTCCTTAGCGACTTCCGTCATTTCCTTTAAAGGGGCCGTTATTTCTCTGGCTAAGGAAGACGATATGGTTACCGTCAGAACAAATACAATAAAAATGGCCGTTCCGATAATCCACCGGATATGCCAAACGCCGGCCTGTACCTCCCTCCAGGGAATAGCCAGTCTGACTGCCCCGGCTACCCGGCCGTGCCTCTTAACGGGAACAGCAACATATAATTCTTTTTCACCAAGGGTAGCGCTAAATCTTACACTTTTTCCGACAGTCTCATTCAGCGCCTGTATAAATTCGGGCCTATTGGCGTGGTTGGCCATCTTCCGGTAATCTTCATGGGAATCGCCAATGACTGTACCGTTTTTGTCAATCAATGTTACTCTGGCTGCGGCTATATTTTTAGCTTCGTCAATAAATTTTTGTATTTCGTTTCTACTTTGCGAATTTTCCAGCCGCAGCGTTATATCATTGCTCAACAGCCAGGCTGATGAAATCAGGCGTTCTTCAATTTGGGCATAAGAATAGTTGACCATGCTGTTGATCAGGTAAATCCCCAGCAAAGTCAGGAAAAGTGCGGTTATCGCAAAATAAGTAAGGGAAAATCTCCACCGTAAACTTTTGAACATTACGCCATCTCCCTAAATTTATAACCTACACCCCGGACAGTTTCAACAAACTTTTCCCCCTGCTCCGGTTCAATCTTCTTCCGGATATGTCTGATATGCACATCAACGGTTCTGGTATCACCGGCAAAATCATAACCCCAAATTTTTTCCAGTAAATATTCACGGGTAAATACTTTACCCGGATTGGAGGCCAGCAGCTTTAACAATTCAAATTCTTTCGGTGTAAAATCAACCTTTTGACCATTTAGATACACACTGAATTTTTCTATATCTATCTTAAGACCGCCAATGGCTAAAATATTCTCTTTTTCTTGGTTATCACTTTGCTGGGCTTTAAAGTTTCTTCTGAGCCGCGCCTTAATTCTTGCTACCAGTTCCCTTGGACTAAAGGGTTTAGTCATATAATCATCTGCGCCCAGTTCCAACCCTAAAACCTTGTCAATTTCTTCTCCCTTTGCTGTAAGCATTATTATAGGTATCAACTGTGTTTCCTTATCACGCTGCAAAGTACGGCATACTTCCAATCCGTCCACGCCTGGCAGCATGATGTCAAGCACAATCAGGTCGGGTTTTTCCCGAAATGTTTGTTCCAAAGCTATCTTTCCATCACCAGCCGTTATAACTGTATACCCTTCCTTTTCCAGGTTAAACCTGATTAATTCTACGATATATTGTTCATCGTCTACGACCAGAATCTTGGGCTTGGACACATTACATCCCCCCTGGTACTTATCGCAAGGCTATAAAAGCCCCCATGCGCCCTGTTCTCCCATTCTCCTTTCGATGGGAAAAAAATAATTCCGTGTTACAACTAGTACATATTCTGGATTCTATTATATTTTCCTCCCTAATGCCCATCTCTAACAACTGGATATAGTTGGTCTTCCAAAGGTCCAGGCGCCATTTTCCCTCCCCGTTACTTTTGAAAACCTTATCTACCCAGGTAAAGCGGCCTTTAAAGGTTTGGTACAATTTCTCGTCCACCTCGTAACAGCAGGCTCCTATCGACGGCCCTATAGCTACCAAGCAATCTTCCGGTACAGTCCGGAAAACTTTTTGCATCTCGGCAATTGTTTTCTGTCCAATCGCTAAAAAAGTTCCTTTCCAACCGGCATGGGCTAATGCTACCACTTTCTTCACAGGGTCAAAAAAGAACAGCGGTACACAATCGGCATAAAAAGAGCTTAAAACTACGCCGTGCTGGTTTGCGACCAGTGCGTCAGTCCCCGCCAGAGCACTGGCATATGTAAACGCTCCTTTACCCCGGTCTTCCCTTGTAACTACCTTTACACAGTCGCCATGTATCTGTTCTCCGGAAACAGTATGCCCTAATGACCAACCTAAAGTATCACATAGCCGTCTTCTGTTTTCAACAGCATCCTGGATGTCATCGCCCACATGATAACCAAGGTTTAAGCTGTCATAAGGAGCCTTGCTGATTCCTCCCAACCTGGAGCTGAAAACAGCCGTACACCCTGCCTCTTCGAAAACCGGAATTTTTAAAAAAAGCAGCCCTTCCGGCGTTTGTACCTGTTCAAAGCCAGGCATAACACTCCCACCTTTTCCGCCTAGTTATATTCCAATTATAGTGTTTATAAACCCCTTTTAGCAACCAAAATTATTTAAGGCCTCTGCCGTTGGGCAGAGGCCTTAAGGTTTACTTAGCAAACACATGGTTACCGATCATTTTGGTTATAGGTCTAGTCCAAACCCACTTGCTTGTAGCTATATCGGGATTCCAGTAATATAAGGCTCCTTCGGAAGGGTCACGTCCTTTCAGCGCCTCTTCCACAGCTCTGTAAGCAGTGCTATCGGGGATCAGATTAATCTGACCGTCGATAACGGCAGTAAATGCCCAGGGTTGGAAAATAATATCCCTGATTGTCTTGGGGAAACCTGGTGCTGCCAACCTGTTGAGAATAACAGCAGCCACAGCTACCTGCCCTTCAAAAGGCTCTCCCCTGGCTTCAGCATAAACTGCCTTGGCCAGTAACCCGATATCGCTCTCATTATCCAAATCCAATAGAGCCAAGGCTTGGTTTGGGGAATTTAACAAGTTTTTTGCTCCCTCGGTAACCATCTCAGTAAATAAAGGTATGATTAACATCTGGTCGGGATATATCCAGTGGTCGGTCAAGCCATTACGGGCCATGATTTCCCGGTAATCAATACCTAGGCTTTGACCTATCCAGTATAAAGTATCCCTGTTTTTAATGTTGTACTTAATTGTACCGTCATCTGCGATAGGCACATCCGGTATTCCCAGTTTCTGGTCCGGATATATGATGGTACTGATCAACTTGTTAAATTCCATGATTTTTTGCCACTGCACCCCTAAGGTCTTACCTATTAACCAGAGGGATTCCCCCAATCGAACCTTATACCAGAGAGACGGCTGCTCTTCCGCCGACATACCGCTGGGCAAAACGTTTTTGGCCATCGGTTCCGAAACTGCGAAAGACCCGGCTTGTACTCGATAATTTTCTCGGGGAGCCACTACAGAAATAAGACGTTTCCACCATGGCTCCTTTTTAGACTGGTTGTTTTTTGCCGGCGCTCGAGGTTTATCGCCTGAAACAGTTTTAAACTTATCAGCCTGTACCCGTTCAGACATGTCCACCACAGCAGTATTCAAATTGCCCACAGGCTCATGTTCATTCCTGTGTGTTGGAACCGGCCTCACTTCATCACCAGGCATCTGCCGAGGTTTGTCCGAAACAGGTTTGCTGTCATTCGCCGGGGCCGGCTTCGCTTCTACGGCGGGCGCCGGCTGCACCTCTTCGGCCGGGGCCGGCTTCGCTTCTACGGCGGGCGCCGGCTGCACCTCTTCGGCCGGGGCCGGCTTCGCTTCTACGGCGGG
>NZ_JBSQAT010000032.1:0-12943 GCF_059412445.1 Thermincola sp. GK-1 | reverse complement strand
GCACCAAGCTCCCAGGTAGCGGAGACACCCTCCTACCCTGCCGCCATTCTCCAGCACAAAGCTCCGGGGTAGCCGGGCCACCCCACCAACCCTTCCAAAATGCTGCTTCACCCACCCCTCCATGAAAAAACTGGCGCATTAAAATATAGCTCCGCTCCGGAATACATTTAACTCCCTGAATTTTATAGAATTACTTTATTAACAGCTTAGGGCTGCCTCAAAAAAGTGAGGCAGCCCTCAATTTGTTTGAAACGGCGGATAGAAAAATGAATTTTTTGGTTTTATTGGAGGGTTACTGGGAGGACTTTCGACATATATGTCGAAAAATGAAAATATCGGCATTTCCGGCCATTTGCGGAAAAAGACGACGGAATTGGAGGTGACAAGAGTGCTTAAGGCCGCAAAATATTGGCGCTTATTGGTACCGGTACCGGTTGTTATGGCCTTTTTAATGTTTGGGACCGGTGCTTTTGCTCAGGACCTTCCTGCAGGTCCCTGGAAGTACGGTAAAATTATTGGGACATATGTGCATAAGGTTTACGGACCAGGTAAAAAACTGCCCGGGAATTTTACTGTGGCTTCCAAAAGTGTGGTTATCACTGCCACCTCCTTGAATGTCCGAAACGGTCCCGGAACTACATATAAAGTCATAGCTACAGTAAAAAAAGGCATGGTTTTAAAGGTTCTCCGGCAAACTACCGGATGGTACAACGTGGTACTTCCCGATGGTAGGAACGGATGGGTGGCTGCCGGTTACGTAACAGTAAAAAATCTGAATCAGCCAAATCCTCAAGTGCCAAAACCAGAGACACCGGGCGCTGATTTAGGTACCCCGACAGAAAAACACGGTGTTGTAAAGGGCGGCATTGTTAATGTCCGTTCAGGGCCGGGTACAACTTACCCGGTAGCAGCTAAAGTAACTAACGGTACCAGGGTCAGAATAACCCGGGAAACAGCGGAATGGTATAAAGTAACACTGCCTGACGGAAAAGAAGGCTGGATAGCCAAATACCTTGTGTTGGTGGAAAACCAGGTTCCGTCACGTGGAGATACTCCCGGTACCGGCAACAGTGGAGGCGATATACCGGGGGAAGCCGGTCGGCTTACGGAAGTCCGCGTTGAATCTGTCGGCGAGCAGGACATAGTTACTGTCAACGCTGACGAAACAATAACATATACTGTCTATGTGTTGGCTGAACCATACCGCCTGGTTATTGACCTGAATAATATGAAAAAAGATGACCTGCCGGAATCTTTTGCAGGAACAGGCAAATGGGTTCAGGGAGTTAGGTTAAGCCAGTATAGTTTAGAACCCTTAAAAGCCAGGCTGGTTATCGACCTTGCCAGGTATCTCAGTTACAAGGTTAAGTACGCGGAAGACAAGAAATCAATTAGGATAGAAATTCAGGAACCTTCTATCAATGGTAAAACCATTGTAATTGATCCCGGCCATGGCGGTTATGACCCGGGGGCAATTGGCGTTACCGGTCTTCGGGAAAAGGATTATAACCTGGACACTGCTTTGCGGGTCTATAATCTCCTGAAGGAATTAGGCGCTAACCCGATTATTACCAGGGATACGGATACCTTTATCGCGCTTACTGACCGGGCTGCCATTGCCAACAATGCGCAGGCTGATGTTTTTGTCAGTATCCATGCCAACAGCTCCGAAAACGCCAGTTTAAATGGAACCAGCACTTATTATTACGCGCCCGAATCAGATCCTGTCTTATACGCCCAGGCAGATGCCAGGAGAAAACTGGCTGTGAAAGTTCAGGCTCAACTGGCGGCCAACTTGGGTATCAAGGATTTGGGTATTAAGACGGCCAATTTCTCAGTGTTGCGAAATACGGGCATGCCATCTATACTGGTGGAGTCTGCGTTTTTATCCAATAAAACGGAAGAAGCGCTGCTAAAAGACAGCGGATTCAGGGATAAGGTGGCCAGAGCCATTGTCGATGGATTGGTGGCCTACTTTACCGAGCCCTGATATTCCGCAAAACTGCTGCCCGGCACAACAGCCGTTGCCCCGCGGAAAGCCGCTGCACCGGTGAAACAACCGTTACCCTTGAGTTGCCGCTGTAACGGTGAAACAGCCGTTGCTCCGGGGCTACGCCTTCCCAGCTAAGGAGGGGTGGGTAGGGTTCTCCGCTACCAGGGAGCTTGGTGCTGCAAAACCGCAGACAGGCAGGCAGTGTTCCCGAACTCGATGGCTCATAATGATATCCTTAATAGTTAGGCCGCCTCGCGTCCAGGACACTCAACATGAGTTGAGTGCCGGACTTCCCGGCGGCCTTCGCCATCTTCAAACATGCGGGAACCCCCTGCCTGCCCGGCTGCGGTTTCGCGGGCGCAGTCGCTCCCAAACGTAGCCGGAGAATCCTGCCCACCCCTCCAATATCTAATATCAACCTTGTTATTACAAGCATAAAAATGTTATACTAGTTGGCAGAGGTGGTTCGGACCGGATTTTCAATTGGTGGAGTGGTAAATGATGGATATTGATGTTACCCGTACCAAAGGTATTCCTGTTTACCTTAAATTAAAGAACGAAATAAAAAGACTTATCCAGATTGGCCAATGGCCGCCCGGTACCAAAATTCCCACTGAACGTGAACTGGCTGAGCAGTTGAACATCAGCCGCAACACTGTAAGCAGCGCATACAAGGAACTGGAGGCTGAAGGAATACTGGTAAGTACCCAGGGGAAGGGTACCTTTGTTACGGACAGTGATGCCATAATTAAATGTGAATCCCGAAAAGAACGGTTGCTAAAAATCATTGATATGGCTCTGGAAGAAGCTATTGAACTGGGTTTTACCATAGAAGAGTTTTTGGCCATTACTTACAACCGGGGGATGGAAAAGAAGGAAATGCTCAGTCGCGTCAAAGTGGCTTTTGTTGAATGTAATAAAGAGCAGTTGGATGATTTTTCAAAGGAACTCCATTTGGGCTATGGTGTATCGATTGTCCCTGTATTGTTGGAAGACTTCCGGTCCCGGACAAAGGATGTCAATGAAAAGCTTTCTTCTACCGAACTGATAATTACCACATTCTTTCATTTGCAGGAAGTCAAGAGCCTGATGGCCGATAAATCAAAAGAAGTTATCGGGATAGCTTTAAATCCCCAGTTGGAGACTATTGTAAAAATTGCCCGTATTCCGGCAGGGAAGAAACTTGGTATTATATGTCTTTCCACAACTTTTACCGAAAAAGTGCGTAATTCATTACGCCAGGCCGGAATTGACCACCTTAAAATACAAACCACCACGACCAAAAACGAAAGTGAACTGAAAGAATTTTTGAGTCAGGTAGATGTGGTGGTTGTTTCACCAAACCGTAAAAAGGAAGTAATACCGATGGCGCCGAGGGGCAAGCCTGTAATCGAATTCCGTTATTTACCTGATACAGGTTCCGTTAATGTGGTGAAGACTGCTCTCATAGAATTAAAAGGGAAATAGACTGACACAAGTTAAACAGAAAGAGGAAAAGAATGTTGGAGAAGATAGGCATTACCACTACCATACCTGTGGAAGTCATCTATGCAGCGGGCTGTATACCTGTTGATTTAAACAATATCTTTATAACGGCTGAAAACCCGGCCGCTTTGGTTGAGGAAGCAGAATTGGCCGGTTATCCCCGGAATATCTGTGCCTGGATCAAGGGTATCTATACTACTGTTCTGGCCAACCCGGAAATTAGAAGGGTTATTGCCGTTACCCAGGGGGACTGCAGTAATACCCATGCCCTGATGGAAACATTACATATACAGGGCATAGAAATTATTCCCTTCGCTTTCCCCTATGACCGGGATTACGATATGTTAAAATTGCAGATTGAAAAACTGATGCAGGTTTTCGGGGTAGACTGGGAGCAGGTAGCTGAGCAGAAAAAGAGGCTGGACAAGGTCCGGGAGAAAGTCTGGCTCCTTGATGAGAAAACGTGGCGTGAAAACAGCGTCTCGGGTTTTAATAACCATTTATACCAGGTGATGTGTAGCGATTTTAACGGCAATCCGGAATTGTTCGCTCAGGAAGTGAAAGCGGTATTGGAGAAGTCAACTCCTTTGCCTGCGGGGGATGAAATCAGGTTGGGCTATATTGGCGTGCCGCCTATTATGACTGACCTTTATGAATACCTTGAAAAAAAAGGAGCCCGGGTAGTTTTTAACGAAGTGCAGCGCCAGTTTACTATGCCTTTTGCTACTTCTGATCTGGTAGAACAATATCGCCTGTATACTTACCCTTATAATATTTTTTGGCGTTTGCAGGATATTGCGGCGGAAATTGAGAAACGAAATATCCACGGCATTATTCATTACGCCCAAAGTTTTTGTTACCGCCACATTCAGGACCTGATTATACGCAAGGAGCTGAAGGTGCCTGTGTTGACGCTGGAAGGCGACCGGCCTGTCCGGTTGGACGCCCGGACAAAAATGCGCATTGACGCTTTTCTTGATATACTGAGGTGATACAGTTGATATTTGGGTTTGATTTGGGCAGCCGGTATGTTAAACTGGCTACTTTGGCAGAGGACTCTTTTAACTTCTACAGATATGAAACGATAGAATTTTACAAGGAATTCGGCCGCAAGGAACAGGATCAGGATTCACTGGTTATAGATTTTGCCAGATTAGGATTTGGCGAGACAGGGAAAATTATTTCTACCGGATATGGCAGAAATACTGTACAGATACAGGGTGGCCAAGATATACCGGAAATCAAGGCCCACGTATATGGAGCCAGGTGGCAGACAGGTTTGGAAGATTTTACTTTGCTGGATTTAGGCGGGCAGGACAGCAAGGTTGTCCTGGTGCGGAAAGGAAGACTTTTGGATTTTCAGACCAACGATAAGTGTGCTGCCAGTTCCGGGCGTTATCTGGAAAACATGGCTGCTGTCCTGGGCATAACCCTGGAAGAATTGTCCAAATATCACGAGGATCCTGTAGACCTTAGCTCTACCTGTGCTATTTTCGGTGAATCGGAAATTATCGGGAAAATAATCGAAGGGCATAGTATAGCTTCCCTAGCGGCAGGAGTTAACTATACAATTTTTAAACGCATCAAGCCTATGTTGAGCCAGTTGCTCTGTGACAAAATTATTTTCACCGGTGGGGTAGCCCATAACGGAGCATTAAAAAATATCGTAGAAAAAGAAATGCAGGTTGAGGTTATTGTACCCCAGTATCCCCAATATAATGGGGCTATTGGCTGCTGCGTATATGGGGGAAGTCTACTGGAATAGGAGGATCGCCCGCATTCATGAAGTTTACTGTGCTTGGATGTTGGGCTCCTTACCAGAAAGCGGGAGGAGCCTGTTCAGGATACCTTTTGCAGAGCGAGAATACCAATGTTTTACTGGACTGCGGTAACGGGGTTTTTGCAAATTTACAGAGGTACATAAATTTTCGTCATTTGGATGCGGTGATAATCTCTCACTTCCATCCGGACCACTACCTGGACCTGTTCTGTCTCCGGCATGCGGTGATGGGAGCAACGAGGGACGGGTCCAGGCGGGGTCTATTGCCTTTGTATATTCCGGGTACTCCTGAAAAGATATACCAACAACTGAACCAGTATGCCGATGTTTTCCAAATTTTTAAAATTGAACCGGGAAACAGTATTGTCATTAAAGATCTTGTTTTCGGGTTTATACGGACAGAACACGCTTTAGAGACCTATGGCTTGACGGCGGCGGAAGGAAACCTGAAATTTGGCTATACGGCGGATACACGATATTTTCCCGGATTGGTGGACTTTTTCAGGGGTTGCAATCTGCTGGTTGCTGAGGCCAGTGTCTTGGAACAGGATAAAAAGTATGCGGAGATAGGACACCTTACCGTTAGACAGGCTGCTCAGCTTGCTAATGAAACGGGAACGAGCCGGTTAGTTTTAACACATTTCTGGCCTGAATATGACCCGGCGCGGATACGGGCAGAGGCTTTGGCAGTTTTCGACCGTGTTGAGCTGGCGGGCGAAGGTAAGGTTTTTACCATTGAAAACACAAAAGAGGAAAATGCATAAATGAAATAAAAACATTGAGGGTTTACAAAAAATACAATGGGAGGTTACCGATATGGAACGAAATGACGGTAGAGCTAATGACCAGTTAAGGCCCGTTAAAATAACCAGGCATTATATAAAACATGCAGAAGGTTCTGTTCTCATAGAAATGGGCGATACTAAGGTGATTTGCACCGCTACGGTAGAGGATAAAGTGCCGCCTTTCATGAAGGGCGAGGGAAAGGGTTGGATTACGGCCGAATATGGTATGCTGCCCCGGTCGGCTGCGACGCGCATCCCCAGGGAAGCTGCCAAAGGGAAAATAGGCGGGCGCACTTATGAAATTCAACGCTTAATTGGCAGGTCCCTCCGGGCTGTGGTTGACCTGGAAGCCCTTGGTGAACGTACTGTTACCGTTGATTGTGATGTAATCCAGGCCGACGGAGGAACGCGAACCGCTTCCATCACAGGGGCTTTTGTGGCATTGGTAGATGCTTTGCGACATCAGGTTGACCAGGGAGTATTGGAAAAATTTCCGGTGCTTGATTACATGGCGGCTGTCAGCGTAGGAAAAGTAAACGGGGAAATTTTACTGGACCTGGCTTTCAGTGAAGACAGTGTCGCTGAGGTAGACATGAATGTGGTCATGACCAGAGGCGGTAAATTTTTAGAAGTACAGGGAACAGCGGAAGGTAGTCCCTTTGACAGAGAGGAGTTGGAGAAGTTTCTGGAGATGGCCGGAAAGGGAATACAACAGCTTATACAGGCACAGATGGAAGTCCTGGGAGAGTAACCTTTTATCCGGCGCCTAAATAAAATGAGGAGAGATAGGTTTATGAAGGTTGTGTTGGCAACACGGAATCAAGGTAAGGTTAGGGAATTAGAAGCAATGCTGGCCGGTATTGAAGGGATAAAGGTGTTGTCTTTTCAAGATTTTCCGGAAATGCCCGACGTTGTTGAAAACGGCCAAACCTTTGAGGAAAATGCCGTGAAAAAAGCCAGGGAAGTGGCAGAATATACTAATCTGGTAGCTGTGGCCGATGATTCCGGCCTGGAAGTGGACTATTTAAACGGCGCCCCGGGAGTCTATTCGGCCCGTTTTGCCGGGGAGAATAAAAACGATACGGAAAATAACCACAAGCTGCTGCGCCTTTTACACGGCCTGCCAATGGAGCAGAGAAAGGCCAGGTTCAGGTGTGTTATTGCAATAGCTACTCCATGGGGAGATATTTATACCACTGAAGGAAACTGTGAAGGTTTTATTGGATATGAGATGGCGGGGGACAAGGGGTTTGGCTACGATCCATTGTTTTACCTGCCTGAATATGATAAAACCTTTGCTCAGTTGGATTTGGAAGTAAAAAACAGAATCAGCCACCGGGCCAGGGCGCTGGAAAAGGCAAAAAGCATTTTGCTTGACATTAAGGAAAGGATTGAGAAGGAAACATGCGGATTGGGGTAGTCAGCGACAGCCATGGGCGGATGGACTTCCTCAGGGATGCTGTTAAGGAGATGCGGGAAATCGACCTATTATTGCACGCCGGCGACCACTATAAAGACGCTCTGGACCTGGCAAAAGAATTAACCATACCCGTTTATGCTGTGGCAGGCAACTGTGACTGGCATGTCAACGGTCCTGATGAGGAGGTTATCGAAGTTGCGGGCCGTAAGATATTGTTGACACATGGCCACAGCTATAATGTAAAAAGCGGCAACGACCGGTTGATTGAAAAAATCAAAAAAGGTAATTACGACCTTATCGTATACGGCCACACCCATATTCCGGAAGTTTTACCCGTGGGGAGCGCTTTCATATTTAACCCCGGCAGTATTGCCAAACCCAGGCGGGGCAATACCAGGACTTACGGGATAGTTGAATTAAAAAATTACGGACTGCAACCGTATATTAAAGAGATTTCCGGATAAATATATAGGTTGTTGAGGATTTATTTTTAATATGTTATAATAATAAAACGCAATAGGCGTATACCAAGCTATGTAAATTACTAAAATGAGAAAACAGTATACAGGACAAGTATATCCGAGAGAGAATAAGCTAACAGTTATTAAATGTTTTTATTGCAAAAACATTCCTTTTAAAAAGTGTTGACGCTTCAGACAATTTGCGTTATACTATTCATTGCACTGCTGATTTGCAGTGAAGTCACGGAGCGATGCATTTTCATTGTCAGGTCCGACGGGATGTAGCGCAGCTTGGTAGCGCACTTGCCTTGGGAGCAAGGGGTCGGGGGTTCAAATCCCTCCATCCCGACCAGCTAAATACAATTAGATTATGCGGGTGTAGCTCAATGGTAGAGCCCTAGCCTTCCAAGCTAGTCGCGTGGGTTCGATTCCCATCACCCGCTCCATTAATTTTCAAAAACCTATCTTCTGTTACATGCGCCTATAGCTCAGTGGATAGAGCAACGGACTTCTAATCCGTGTGCCGGAGGTTCGAATCCTCCTAGGCGCGCCATTGGGGTTAATTTATGGTGGCTGTAGTCAAGCGGTTCAAGACACAGGATTGTGGCTCCTGCATTCGTGGGTTCGAATCCCATCAGCCACCCCATTTTAGCAGTTAACAGTTAACAGACAACAGTTAACAGTAGTCAGTTGAAAAACTGCCGACTGTCAACTGTCACCTGTCAACTTTTAATGTTGGGGCGTAGCCAAGTTGGTAAGGCACGGGACTTTGACTCCCGCATGCGTTGGTTCGAGTCCAGCCGCCCCAGCCATTTATGAGCCATTAGCTCAGTTGGTAGAGCACCTGACTTTTAATCAGGGTGTCGCTGGTTCGAGTCCAGCATGGCTCACCATTTAGAAATTGAACCTTCGGAAGTGATTTTCCGAAGGTTTTTTGGTACAGAAAACCGATAGTCGTGTCTTATTTGTCAAGTGAGTGAAGTAAGGTATTTGAAGCCTTAAAGGTAATTGCGGAGTATCCTTGACATCCCCTTAAAGCTGTGTTAGAATCATTTATGCGTTAGGGCCAAGATGTGCGGATGTGGCGGAATTGGCAGACGCACCAGACTTAGGATCTGGCGGGAAACCGTGGGGGTTCAAGTCCCTCCATCCGCACCAAAATTTGGGTACCTTAAATTAATGCTAATTGAAACTTGCTAAAGCCTTGTTCATTTATGTCGGAAAATTGCGCTTTAAAAATTGACAAGCCTGATATTTTAGGATAAAATTTCAATTATGAATAACCGATAACTTATGCGGAAGTGGCTCAGTGGTAGAGCATCGCCTTGCCAAGGCGAGGGTCGCGGGTTCGAATCCCGTCTTCCGCTCCATTATTTTTATCATTTTGAGTTGTTTAAATTGAAATCAGCTACCCACATCGGTTGAAGCTGACTTGTAATAAACTGCAGGATTTGGGGTTCAACAAATTTTTCGTTGTCGATAAGACCTCGGTAGTGATTTACTTCACCTGCCGGGGTATTTTAATATCTTAATATTTTTCAAAAAAATGCAGGAAACCCGAATGTATTGTTGAATAATGTTAAGATGGTTTTACCAACGGTTACAATTAGCAGATACTGGCTAGACTATAATGACACTTATTGAATTTTGTTTTACATATTATTAATAAAGGTCTAAGGAGGAGCATAAATGAAAGTAAACATGGAGAAGATAGAGAAGAATCTGGTTAACCTCGAAATTGAAGTAGAGCAGGAAAAATTCGCCCAAGCTATGGAAAGGGCCTTTAAAAAGGTGGCTTCTAAGGTGTCTATCCCAGGCTTTAGGAAAGGCAAAGCTCCAAGAGTTTTGGTTGAAAGAAAAGTGGGTAAGGAATATTTATATGATGAGGCATTAGAGTACATAGTTCCGGAGGCATACTTTGACGCCGTAAAAGAAACAAAAATTGAGCCCATTGATAAACCGAATATTGAGGTTGTTCAGATTGGGGACGAAAAACCTCTTATTTTTAAAGCAAAAGTCGAAGTCAAACCGGAGGTTAAGCTTGGGGAGTACAAAGGCCTCGAGGTTAAAAAGCCGGAAGTCAGCATCACCGATGAAGATATTGAACAGGAGCTGGAGAAACTCCGTCAGCGCCATGCCCAGATTATTAATGTTGAAGATGGAGAGGCCCAACTTCATGACACTGTCGTCATTGATTTCGAAGGGTTTGTTGACGGCGTTGCTTTTCAGGGAGGAAGCGGCAAAGACTATTCCCTGGAGCTGGGTTCCGGCACCTTTATTCCCGGCTTCGAAGACCAACTGGTAGGGGCGAAGGTTGGCGAAACCAGGGAAATCAAAGTAACTTTCCCCGAGAATTACCATGCTGCTGATCTTGCTGGCAAGGATGCCGTCTTCAAAGTAGAGGTTAAGGCAATCAAGAGGAAACAACTTGCAGCCATAGACGATGAACTGGCCAAAGATGTCAGCGAGTTTGAAACCCTTGAGGAATTAAAGAAGGATATTTCGAATAAACTAAAAGAAGCTGCCGAACAAAAAGCAGAACATGAAATGAAGGACCGGTTGGTGGCCAAAGCGGTGGAAAATGCCGAAGTAGAGATACCTAATATAATGGTTGAGCAGAGAATTGATTCTATGATTCAAAGTCTTGCCCAACGTTTATCTTTGCAGGGATTGAGCCTGGAAGAATATCTGAAGTTTACCAATTCAAACATGGAGGCTCTCAGGGAACAGCATCGCCCGGATGCTGAAAATAGAGTAAAAGCCACTTTGGTTTTAGAAGCAATAGCGAAAAAAGAAAATATTGAACCAACAGAAGAAGACCTTGAAGAGGAAATTAAAACAATGGCTGCTCAATATAACGCAGAGCCAGGATTAATGAGAACCTTTATTGAAAACCAGGGAAATATGGAAGCGCTTAAACAGGCAATTGCCATCAATAAAACTGTCCAGTTTTTGGTGGACCATGCAACGATTAAATAAAATATTTAAGGGCAAAGAGAATTTTTGCATAAAATTATTAACAAGTGTATAATTAAAGTGAGGTGTCCTATATATGAATTTAGTTCCTATAGTAGTAGAGCAAACCAACCGTGGTGAACGGGCTTACGATATTTATTCCCGGTTGTTAAAAGACCGTATAATTTTTATCGGTGGGCCAATAGATGATATGGTTGCCAATCTGGTAATCGCCCAGATGTTATTCCTGGAAGCAGAAGATCCCGATAAGGACATTCATATTTACATCAACTCCCCCGGTGGAGTAGTTACAGCCGGTATGGCTATCTACGATACCATGCAGTATATTAAGCCGGATGTTTCAACTATTTGTATGGGTCAGGCTGCCAGTATGGGTTCCTTCTTATTGGCTGCCGGGACGAAAGGGAAAAGATATGCCTTGCCCTATACCAGGATTATGATCCACCAGCCGCTGGGCGGTGTTCAGGGACAGGCGACGGATATTGATATCCATGCCAAGGAAATTCTGCGTATGAAATCTGTTTTAAATGAACTCCTGGCGAAGCATACGGGCCAACCTGTGGAAGTAATTGCCAGAGATACAGAAAGAGATTTCTTTATGTCTGCGGAAGAGGCCCGGAAATACGGCATTGTCGACGAGGTGATCTCGGTCAGGAAGTAAGGAACAAGAGGTGAAATCTTATGTATAAGTTCAGTGATGATAAAGGGCAACTAAAATGCTCTTTTTGCGGCAAGTTACAGGACCAGGTTAAAAAACTGGTGGCCGGGCCGGGAGTTTATATCTGCGATGAATGTATTGAACTGTGTAACGAGATTATCGAAGAGGAACTAAACGAAGATATCGGCGTAGAGATTGGTGAACTTCCCAAGCCCAGGGAAATCAAAGAAATTCTTGACCAGTACGTTATAGGTCAGGAACCTGCCAAAAAGGCGTTGGCAGTGGCTGTTTACAACCACTACAAGAGAATTAATATGGGTAATAAAATCGATGATGTCGAGCTCCAGAAGAGCAATATTGTCATGCTTGGTCCTACGGGCAGTGGTAAAACATTATTAGCGCAAACTTTGGCCCGATTGCTGAACGTGCCTTTCGCCATAGCCGATGCTACTTCCCTTACCGAGGCAGGCTATGTGGGCGAGGACGTAGAAAATATCCTGCTTAAGCTGATTCAGGCAGCGGATTACGATGTGGAAAAAGCTGAAAAGGGTATCGTCTATATTGACGAGATAGATAAAATTGCCCGCAAGTCTGAAAACCCCTCCATTACCAGGGATGTTTCGGGTGAAGGTGTGCAGCAGGCTCTGCTAAAAATTCTTGAAGGCACTGTGGCAAGCGTTCCGCCGCAGGGGGGACGTAAGCACCCGCATCAGGAATTCATCCAGTTGGATACCACCAATATCCTGTTTATCTGTGGCGGCGCCTTCGATGGTATAGAAAAGATTATCCAAAACAGGATTGGCAAAAAGACCCTTGGTTTTGGGGCCGAAATAAAGAGCCAAAAGGAAAAGAACGTCGGTGACATTTTAAAACACATATTACCGGAAGACTTGTTGAAATTTGGTTTGATTCCCGAGTTTGTAGGCCGGTTACCGGTAATTGTTACTCTGGAAGCTTTGGATGAAAACGCTCTGGTAAGAATACTTACCGAACCAAGAAATGCGCTGATTAAACAGTATCAGAAACTCTTTGAACTGGATAATATCGCGCTGGAATTTACGGATGATGCCCTCCGGACAATTGCCCAGGAGGCTATGAAGAGAAATACGGGCGCGCGGGGGCTCAGGGCCATCATCGAGGATATTATGCTTGAAGTTATGTATGACATACCGTCCAGAGATGATATTGCTAAATGTACTATAACCAAAGAAGTTGTGTTGAAAAAAGAACCGCCCATTCTCGTGACGGTAGATAGAAAAAAGAAAAAAGAAGTTACTGCTTAGTACTAAAGCCACCGGGATCCGGTGGCTTTTTTGTTGTTAAGGAAATTACCGTTTAGCAGGGTTGTGGATAACTTATGTCAAAAAAGGTAGATATGATGGTGA
>NZ_JBSQAT010000031.1:0-14269 GCF_059412445.1 Thermincola sp. GK-1 | reverse complement strand
TTGGCATTAGCCAACCCTATAATAGTGAATCGTTTGTATAGTTCAAGAAAGAATCGCCGATAGGCGAATTTGTTCTTTGGGGGATGGGTAGGCTCTCCGCTACCACGGAGCTTTATGCTGCCAAACCACAGCCGTGAGTTGCTGTAACCGCTATGGAGGTAAACAACCGTTGCTCCAAGGTTACGGGCGGAGACAGTGTAAACTCTGTACGGTTGAAATCGCTGAACCCGGCCAAATCGTCATCCGTGACTCATGGCCGGGTTTCCGGCGTCCGTACCGGAAACAGCGATTTTAAGCCTTCACTGTCGTTAACACTGTCTACCTGCCCTCCACCAGGTCGCAACTTGTTGTTTTACCTCCATAGCGGTATCTACTGTTTTTCTTAAAGCGACGGTTGTTTCGCCGAACAGCGCCTACCGGCAAAAGGGAGGGGTGGGCAGGGTTCTCCGGCTACCGTTTGGGAGCGACTGCGCCCGCGAAACCGCAGCCGGGCAGGCAGGGGGTTCGCGAATGTTTGAAGATGGCGAAGGCCGCCGGGAAGTCCGGCACTCAACTCATGTTGAGTGTCCTGGACGGGAGGCGGCCTAACTATTAAGGATATCATTATGAGCCATCGAGTTCGGGAACACTGCCTGCCTGTCTGCGGTTTTGCAGCACCAAGCTCCCTGGTAGCGGAGAACCCTACCCACCCCTCCTTAGCTGGGAAGGCGCAGCCTCGGAGCAACGGTTGTTTCACCGGTGTAGCGGCCTTCTATAGAGCAACGGTTGTTTCGCCTCTACAGCGGCAAACCGCAGCTTAAGAGCAACGATTGATACAGTGTTGGAGGTACCGGGCGGGGGCAGGATAAAAGGGGAAGACCCTGGCAATACTATTAATTGTCAATGATACATATTATTTCGAGGGGGCTTTTATTGTGGATTTTTTAAACGGTTTGGGAGGATTTTTGAGCTTTGTCCAAATCTTTTTTGCTGTTGTGATTGGCCTGTATTTTTGGAATTTGTTAAGGGCCCAACAGGGTAACAAACATGCCGTTGAGAAAGAATCAAAAAAAGAAATGGAAAAACTGATGAAAATGCGCCGCATTTCTTTAACGGAACCTTTATCAGAGAAAACCCGACCGAGCACTTTTAATGAAATAGTAGGCCAGCAGGAAGGCATCAAGGCCCTAAAAGCAGCTTTATGCGGACCCAACCCACAGCATGTAATTATTTATGGACCTCCCGGGGTCGGCAAAACAGCGGCTGCCCGGTTGGTGCTGGAGGAAGCCAAAAAAAACCCGGCTTCTCCATTCAAGGAAGATGCCAAGTTCGTGGAAATTGACGCTACTACGGCCAGGTTTGACGAGCGCGGGATAGCGGACCCGTTAATTGGTTCTGTGCATGATCCTATTTACCAGGGGGCCGGGCCTATGGGTCAGGCAGGCATACCGCAGCCCAAACCGGGCGCTGTAACAAAAGCCCATGGGGGTATGCTGTTTATTGATGAAATAGGCGAATTGCACCCCGTGCAGATGAATAAGTTGCTCAAGGTGTTGGAAGACAGGAAAGTGATACTGGAAAGCGCCTATTACAGCTCAGAAGACCGGAACGTACCGGTACATATCCATGATATTTTCCAAAATGGTTTACCGGCTGATTTCCGACTGGTGGGAGCTACTACCAGGATGCCGCACGAAATACCGTCGGCCATCCGGTCCCGGTGCCTGGAGGTGTTTTTTCGCGCGCTACTGCCTGATGAAATTGGCATAATTGCTGAAAATGCGCGCAGGAAAATAGGCTTTGAGGCAGAACCGGGCGCCCTGGACGTGGTCAAGAAGTATGCCAATAACGGCCGGGAAGCGGTAAATATTGTCCAGATTGCCGCCGGTATAGCTATGACCGACAACAGGCAGTTAATAAAGGTTAGTGACATTGAATGGGTGGTGAACAGTGGTCAATATTCACCCCGGCCTGAGAAAAAAGTACCTTTGCTGCCCCAGGTGGGTGTTGTTAACGGTTTGGCTGTTTACGGCCCCAATATGGGTATGCTGGTTGAGGTGGAAGTTAGCGCAATCGAAGTTGGGGCGGGCCGCGGTAAAGTGACTGTTACAGGAATGGTGGAAGAAGAAGAGATTGGCAACGGTTCCAAGGTGATGAAACGCAAAAGTATGGCCAAGGGTTCCGTGGAAAATGTGCTGACTGTTTTAAGGCATACTTTTAAAATTGAACCCAATAAGTATGACATCCACGTGAATTTCCCCGGTGGGATCCCTATAGACGGGCCTTCCGCCGGAGTCACCATAGCTACAGCCATTTTGTCTGCCATTAAAGGCATTCCGGTAGACAACAAGGTGGCGATGACAGGCGAACTGTCTATCCAGGGAAAAGTAAAACCGGTTGGCGGCATAGTGGCAAAGGTTGAAGCGGCTAAACAGGCCGGAGCTACAACGGTATTTATTCCTAAAGATAACTACCAGGCGATTTTCAGGGAAATGGAAGGAATAGAGGTAATTGGGGTAGAAAATTTACAGGAAATAGTTAGCAGAGCCCTTTTTTCCGCCAAGTCTGCTCCTGAAAGTTATCACCAGGTAGATGTGTTATCTGCTTTATCTGTTTAATGAAGCCCCGTTTTGTTACGGGGTTTCCTATTGGTTGATGGTTTCCCTGAAGCCGGATGACTTGCAGGGCTTTCCCAGAGAGTATATAATATTAAGGCAGGTATTGAACAATAAGGAGGAACCGTTATGACCGACCAATCGGATGCAGCGAAGGTTACAAAAACATTACCACTTTTGCCTTTGCGCGGGATTTTGGTATTTCCCTATATGGTAATACATTTGGATGTTGGCCGGGAAAAGTCCGTGAAAGCAATCGAGGAAACCATGGTTCAGGACAGAATTATTTTTCTTGCTACCCAAAAGGAAGCCCAGACTGATGAACCGGGAGAAAATGACATTTACCACACCGGTACTGTGGCCGAGGTAAAGCAATTATTGAAACTGCCTGGGGGCACTATAAGAATTCTTGTTGAGGGCTTGGCGCGCGCTAAAGTCGTTAAATTCCTCGAACATGAACCTTATTTTAAGGTTGAGATAGAAGAGTATGCTGAACAGCACGAGGTTACCCCGGAAATAGAAGCATTGATGCGAAGTCTTGTCAACCAGTTTGAGCAATATGTGAAAATGAGCAAGCGCATACCGCCGGAGACTGTTATTACGGTGGTTAACCTGGAGGATCCGGGTCGTCTGGCGGATATTATCGTATCTCATCTGGCTCTGAAAACTGAAGACAAACAAAGGGTGCTGGAGGCAATAGAAGCCAAGAAGAGACTGGAGATCCTCTGTGAAATACTGGCCAAGGAGATGGAAATCCTGGAGTTGGAAAGAAAGATAAATCTCCGGGTCCGCAAGCAGATGGAAAAGACCCAAAAGGAATACTATCTCCGGGAACAGTTAAAGGCTATCCAGAAAGAACTGGGCGAAAAGGATGAGAAAACAGCCGAAACGGAAGAATACAGGGCCAAGATCAAAAAAGCCAGGATGCCGAAGGAAGTCGAGGAAAAAGCCCTGAAGGAAGTGGAGAGGCTTGATAAAATGCCTCCGATGGCCGCTGAGTCAGGAGTGATCAGAACTTACCTGGATTGGTTGTTGGCCCTGCCGTGGCGGAAGACAACCAGGGACCGGCTTGATATTAACCAGGCTGAGATGGTCTTAAATGAAGACCATTATGGTTTGGACAAGGTCAAAGAACGTATCCTGGAATATTTAGCCATCAGAAAACTGGCCAAAAAGCTGAAGGGCCCAATTTTATGCTTTGTAGGGCCGCCCGGTGTAGGGAAGACTTCGCTGGCCAAATCCATTGCCAGGGCTCTGGAACGAAATTTCGTCCGGATGTCCCTCGGGGGGGTGCGTGATGAAGCGGAAATCAGAGGACATCGCAGGACTTACGTAGGGGCTATGCCGGGCCGTATTATTCAGGGCATTAAACAGGCAGGTTCACGGAATCCTGTGTTCCTGCTCGATGAAATAGACAAAATGAGTATGGATTTCAGGGGAGACCCCTCGGCGGCTCTGTTGGAAGTCCTTGACCCTGAGCAAAACAACTCTTTCAGCGACCATTATATAGAAAGTCCCTTTGACTTGTCCGATGTCATGTTTATAACTACGGCAAATGCCCTGCATCCTGTGCCGAGGCCGCTTCTGGACAGGATGGAAGTCATATATATTTCCGGGTATACAGAAGAAGAAAAGGTACAAATTGCTCGGCGCCACTTAATTCCGAAGCAGTTGAAAGAACATGGGTTAAAAGCCGGGCAACTGCAAATGTCAGAAAATGTAATCCGGAAAATTATCCGCGAATACACCAGGGAAGCCGGTGTGCGTAACCTGGAACGGGAAATAGCCGCTATCTGCCGCAAAGCAGCCCGCCAGATTGTGCAAAAAAACCAAAAGCGGGTTAAGGTTTCCATACAGAACCTGGAACAGTTTTTGGGCATCCCCAGTTACAGGTTTGGCGTGGCTGAAAAGGAAGATGAAGTGGGTATTGCCACTGGCCTGGCCTGGACCGAAACAGGCGGCGATGTCCTGGCTGTAGAAGTAACCGTAATGAAGGGAACCGGTAAGCTCACCCTGACGGGTAAACTGGGCGATGTGATGAAGGAATCGGCCCAGGCGGCATTCAGCTATATTCGGTCTAAGGCCTCGGAATTGAAAATAGACCCGGATTTTTACGATAAATACGACACCCATATCCACGTGCCGGAAGGCGCTATTCCCAAGGATGGCCCCTCTGCGGGTATCACCATGGCCACAGCTCTGGCATCGGCTTTGACGCAGAGGAAGACCAGACGCGAAGTGGCCATGACGGGCGAGATAACTTTACGGGGCCGGGTTTTACCTGTAGGAGGCATAAAAGAAAAAGTGCTGGCTGCTCACCGGGCCGGGATTAAGGTTGTCATTCTGCCCAAAGACAATAAAAAAGACCTAGAGGAAATACCGCAAAAGGTGAAATCTAAAGTGGAATTTGTCCTGGTGGAACACATGGATGAGGTTTTAGCAAGAGCGCTTCAGGAGGGCTAAATTTGAACATTACTGCCGCTGAATTCATTATCAGCGCCCCGGGACCGAAACAGTACCCTGTTGAAGGGTATCCCGAAATTGCTTTTGCCGGACGGTCCAACGTGGGCAAATCTTCTTTAATCAACACGCTAACTAACCGGAAGGGTTTGGCCAAGACCAGCAGCAGGCCGGGAAAGACCCAACTGTTAAATTTTTATCTGATTAATAAAAGTTTGTACTTTGTGGATTTACCCGGATATGGATTTGCCAGGGTATCCAAAGAAACCAAGAGTTATTGGGGTAAGATGATCGAAAACTACCTTAAAAACAGAGAGGAACTGGTGGCGGTAGTGCAGTTGATTGATATCCGGCATGCGCCAAGCCGTGACGATATTACTATGCATCAGTGGCTGAAACACTACCGCATTCCAACGGTATTGGTTTTAAACAAAGCCGATAAAATTACGCGGGGTAAATGGGCACAGCATGCCAAAATAATCAGGCAATCATTGATGCCCGACCCCGAAACTCCGGTAGTAGTCTTTTCTGCTGAAACAAGACAGGGAAGGGAAGAATTACTGGGAATTTTGGATAAGATGGTCAAATCAAAAGAAGAGGGCAGGGCGGTTCCAGAAGGATAGCCAACTTAAAGTAGCAGATTGCAATGCTGTTTTTAAGGGATAACAATAGCCGGTCATCGTTTTATCGGACGGTGGCCGGCTTTGGAGTTTACAGGCTTTTCCTGACATGGCATTTGCAGCCGCAGCATACCCTATTAATAGCCTGCGGAAAAGGGGTGCGTCTATGGTAAACGTTGCGTTACTGTTAATCAGCCTGGGGGTTATTTTATTAAGCGCGGAATTGTTCACAAACGCTGTTGAATGGTTGGGTAAAATGCTGAAATTATCAGAGGGAGCTGTCGGCAGCATTTTGGCAGCCGTAGGTACTGCCCTGCCGGAAACCCTTATTCCCATTATTGCCATAGTCTTTGGCCATTCTGCTGCCGCCCAGGAAATCGGTATAGGGGCCATTCTGGGCGCGCCCTTTATGCTGGGTACCCTGGCCATGTTTGTCACGGGCAGCGCTGCTCTTGCTTTAGCCTTTATGGGTAAAAGGCGGACGACTATGCTCGTTGACGATTCTCTCATGAAAAGGGACCTGACCTTTTTTCTTATAGTATATTCAGGAGCCATTGTGGCTTCGCTGTTGACCAGGCATACTTTCAAAAAGATAATAGCTTTGGTTTTAATCCTGGCTTATTGCGTTTATGTCATACGCACTATAAAAGATGGCGACCAACTGGGGGAAACCAGTATCGCTCCCTTAATACTGGCCAAAAACCGCTCGTATCCCCGTCTGCGCATAGTGTTGCTGCAGTTGGGGCTGGCCATTGCCGGAATTTTGGGTGGGGCCGAGGTGTTTGTGCATAATATGGAAAAAGTTGCTGTGACTTTGGGTATTGCGCCTTTTGTACTTTCGGTAATTGTAACTCCTATAGCCACTGAACTGCCGGAAAAATTTAATAGTATTATCTGGGTCAGCAGGGGTAAAGATACCTTGGCCCTGGGCAATATAACCGGGGCTATGGTTTTTCAGAGTTCCATAATACCGGCTATCGGGATTGCTCTGACCCCGTGGGCCCTGACACCGGCAGCTTTTATGTCTGCAGTGATCGCCCTGGCTTCAGCCGGAATTATCCTTATTTACCTTGTAACAAAGAAACGTCTGCGGGCATATACACTTCTGGTAGGAGGGTTATTCTACAGCTTATTTATAGCCCTTGTTCTCAAGGCCCATTATTAAGCCGTCCGGGTTGACATCGAGCCAATAATTAGTATAATATATATACGTTAATGGATATTGCAGGCAATGACAGGGAAGAGTAAAAGGTACTTTCTCTAAAGAGAGGGGTGCCCTTGGCTGAAAGGCCCCCGGGAAAAAGGCTTTTGAACGTCGCCCTGGAGCTGTAAGGCTGAAGAGGAAGGATTAACCCTCCCTTATGTAAGCTTTACCGGGTCAGCCCGTTACAGCCAAAGAGTTCCAGGCGCTACAACGCTTGTGAAGTAAGGTGGTACCGCGGAAATGAGCTTTTCGTCCTTAAACGGATGAAAAGTTTTTTTATTTGGCGGACGGTGATAAGCCATTTTATACTTAAGGAGGATGAAGCATGAGCGCGGAAAAGAACTTGCCCACTACTTACAACCCTGGGGAAGTTGAAAAAAAGTGGTATAAATTTTGGGAGGATAATGGCTTTTTTCATGCGGAAGTAAATCCTGAAAAGAAGCCTTTCGCCATTGTTATGCCTCCGCCCAATGTAACCGGGGCGTTGCATATGGGACATGCTATAGATAATACCCTGCAGGATATTCTGACCAGGTGGCGCCGTATGCAGGGATATAATGCCCTTTGGCTGCCCGGGACCGACCATGCCGGGATAGCTACCCAGGCCAAGGTGGAAGAACAACTGGCCAAGGAGGGCCTCTCCAAATACGACCTGGGCAGGGATAAATTTTTGGAGCGGGTATGGCAATGGAAGGAGTTTTATCACAACCGGATAGCCACCCAGTTAAGAAGTCTTGGCTCATCCTGTGACTGGGAGCGGGAAAGGTTTACGATGGATGAGGGCTGCTCCCGCGCCGTACAAAAAGTTTTTGTTGATCTTTACAAAAAAGGGCTCATATATCGGGATAACTATATCATCAACTGGTGTACCAACTGCCGTACCACCATATCTGATATAGAAGTGGAACATACCGACCAGGCGGGCCACTTCTGGCATATAAGGTACCCTGTTAAAGACAGTGATGAATATGTATACCTGGCTACGACCAGGCCGGAAACAATGCTGGGTGATACGGCCGTCGCCGTACATCCCGCTGATGAAAGATATAAGCACCTGGTGGGCAGAAGTGTAATTTTGCCTCTGGTTGGCCGTGAAATCCAGGTTATTGCTGACGAATACGTTGACCCTGAATTTGGTACCGGGGTAGTAAAGATAACGCCTGCTCACGACCCCAATGATTTTGAAGTGGGGAAAAGGCATAACCTGCCCGAAATCACCGTTATGAACAAGGACGGAACAATGAATGAGGAGGCAGGGATATACCGGGGACTGGACCGGTATGAGTGCCGCAAAAGGATTGTTGAGGACCTGGAAAAGGGCGGTTTCCTGGTCAAAGTTGAAGACCACACCCATTCTGTCGGCCATTGTTACCGTTGCGGTACAGTTATAGAACCGCTGGTTTCCAAACAATGGTTTGTCAAAATGAAACCTCTGGCTGAACCGGCCATCCAGGCAGCTAAAGAGGAACGGGTGCGTTTTATTCCCGAGCGCTTTACGAAAATATACCTGAACTGGATGGAGAATATAAGGGATTGGTGTATTTCACGCCAGTTGTGGTGGGGGCACCGGATTCCTGTCTGGTACTGTCAGGATTGCGGGGAAGTAATCTGTGAACTGGATCCGCCGGAAAAATGTCCAAAGTGCGGCAGTGCAAGATTGGAACAAGACCCTGACGTTTTGGATACCTGGTTCAGTTCCGGGTTATGGCCTTTTTCCACCCTGGGCTGGCCGGAAAGGAAACCTGAATTGGAGTACTTTTATCCAACTTCCGTATTAGTAACCGGTCGGGATATTATATTCTTCTGGGTAGCCAGAATGATATTTATGGCCATGGAATTTATGAAAGAAGTTCCCTTCAGGGAGGTATTCATCCATGGGTTGGTTCTCGATGCTCAGGGACGCAAAATGAGCAAATCCCTTGGCAACGGAGTTGACCCCATTGAGGTTATTGAAAAATATGGAGCCGACACTTTGCGATTCATGCTGATTACCGGCAACACCCCCGGTAATGATTTGCGGTTCCATTTTGAACGGTTGGATAACACCAGAAATTTTGCCAATAAAATATGGAATGCTTCCCGCTTTGTATTGATGAACCTGGAAGATTTCAAACCAGGGGAACCGCCTAAAGACTATTCGCCGGCGGATAAATGGATTAAGTCCAGATTTAACAAAACTGTTAAGACCGTTACTGATGCTCTGGAAGCTTATAACCTGGGAGAGGCAGCCCAGTCATTATATGAATTTATTTGGAACGAGTTCTGTGACTGGTACATTGAACTGGTGAAGCCTGTGCTTTACGGCAAAGAAAGCCCGGCAGCAAGGTATACGGCGCAGTATGTACTCTGGTCCGTTCTGGAAGGAACTATGCGGTTACTGCATCCCTTTATGCCTTTTATAACCGAGGAGATTTGGCAGCATCTTCCCCATGAGGGCAAAACCATAATGACCCAGCAGTGGCCTGAATTTAATACCGCCGAGGTAGATGAGAAAGCTGAAGCCGAGATGGAAATGGCCATGGAAGTAATAAAAGCTGTCAGAAATATCAGGAGCGAAATGAATGTAGCGCCTTCCCGTAAAGCCGATGTGATTATCAATGCCGGTTCAGGTGCGGCCATGGAGGTATTAAACCGGTGTAAACCGTACCTGGTGAACCTGGCGCATATTGCTAATTTGACCCTGGAAGAAAAACTGGATGCGGAACCGGAAGATGCTATGAGCGCTATTATAAAAGGCGTAGAAATTTATATGCCGCTGAAGGGACTGGTTGATATCCAGGCTGAAGTGGCCCGTCTCCGCAAAGAACTGGATGTTCTCGAAAAGGAACTGGCCAGGGTTAACGGAAAGCTAAACAACCAAAAGTTCCTGGACAAGGCGCCGGAAGATGTTATTGCCAAAGAAAAGGCCAAACATGCAGAGTATTCCGAGAAGAAACAAGCTGTACTTGAACGTTTGGCCAAATTAGGCGTTAAATAAAAGAAACAAATGCTATGTGTGGGGCTGCCCTTTTTGGGCAGCCTGTTTTACTGAATGGCTAAGTAGTGAAAAGTCCCACAAACCTCGAGGACAAAACCCTTGGGTAACAATCCTACAAATAATTGCTGGCAAAGAATTTGTGTTTTCCCCGAAAAACCCTGTGATTATTGGTTGTGTTTAATCCGGATTTCGTTTATACTTATTTGGAATAATTGATTTTATTCTTGCTTCAAAATGTATTAGTGTTATAATATAAAATAAAAGAAAAATTTACGTTGCATGGGAAGGGATAAGGTAAATGAGGGCCAATGTAAAAACTCTTTTAGAATCTCTGGAAAAATGGGGAATTACTCCTGAAGAGCTTGTCAGGAGAGCCCGGTTGCCGGAATCGGTTGCCGACGACCTGGTAAAGGGGAAAGAGATTCCCGCCCGGCAGATGTCCAAACTGGTCAGGGTTTTTGAGGCCTTAACCATAGAAGATTGTGAAGACTTTAAAACAGGGAAACTGAACATCGGGGACCGTATCAGAGCATTAAGAGAAGAAAAAGGTTTGAGCCTGGTTGATTTTGGGAATTTAACAGGGTTGTCTTTTACTTATCTCAGCGAACTTGAGCGCGGAACTACTGTCCCTGCTGTGGGTACCCTGAAAAAAATAGCTGCCTGCCTGGGGGTTCCTGTGAGCCTGTTTATTGAAAACGAACGGAAGAATAGTATTATCGCCGAGAAACTCCAGTATGCCAGGAAGATGAAAGGCCTCACCCAGAAGGAACTGGCAGTACGGGCCGGGATTTCGCCTGGGTTAGTCGGTCAGATAGAAATGGGTAAAGTCAATGCATCTTTAAAAACCATAGAAAAAATCAGTCAGGTGCTGGGGGTTTCTGTTTGCTATCTGATTTTGGACAGGGAAGAAGTTGAAGCGATGATTGGCGGCTTAAGCCCTGAATTAAGAAATCTGCTCATGGATAAAAAGGTTCAACTGTTGCTGGGTTCTATTTGCCGCATGGAAGAAGACAAGCTCAAGTTAGTGCTCAACTTTGCCGATATGTTAAAAAATCCTCGTATTTGAAGGGGAGGTTGAACGATTTTGAAAACATTTAACCTCCCAGAATTTTTCGGAATAACCTTTGTTAATAGCTTCAATCTGGCGGGATATGCCGGATTTTTTTTTAGCAGGTTTTTTGTGCGAAAAGTCGAAAACTAAGAAGTGATCTTATTTTTGGGAGGTCTTTTGAATGAATTACCAGGAAGCGTTGACATATTTACAGGACCTGACTAAATTTGGGTTTAACTTTGGTTTGGGGCGGATAGAAGAACTGCTGAACCGGCTCGGAAACCCCCACAAAAAATTAAAAGTGGTGCACGTGGGTGGAACCAACGGGAAAGGTTCTACAACGGCTTTCATAAGCGGCATCCTGCAGGCCGCCGGGTACCGGGTCGGGGTTTTTACTTCTCCCCACCTGCATTCTTATACGGAGAGGTATACGATAAATAATGTTACCATTTCTGAGGAAGCAATGGCCAGGTATATTGTTTTTCTAAAACCTTATCTTGACAAGATGGTAGAAGACGGTTATGAGCACCCCACTGAATTTGAGGTATGTACGGCCCTGGCCTTCCAGTATTTTTATGACCAGAAAGTGGACTATGTGGTCCTGGAAGTGGGTCTTGGAGGGGCTATTGACTCCACTAATGTAGTTGTTCCGCTTGTATCGGTGATCACCAATGTGGCTATGGACCATATGGATTACCTGGGCCATTCCATTCGGGAAATTGCTGAGGTTAAGGCAGGTATAATAAAACTCAATGGGCTGGCCGTAACGGCGGTACAGGACCTTGAGGCTTTAGAGGTAATTTCACGCACGGCCCGGGAAAGAAACGCCCGTCTGATCGAGGTTTACAAAGAAGCCAAATGGGAAATAACAGATTCTTCTGTTTGGGGACAAACTTTTAATTTAAACACCAGTAACCGCACTTACAAAAACGTGCGTATCGGCCTTTTGGGTCACCATCAGATTGTCAATGCCGTTACTGCTATAGTAACTGTAGAAGCTTTGGAAACGCTCGGCGTGCAGATCGGGCAGGATGCCGTAGAGAACGGAATGGCGTCGGTCAAGTGGCCGGCCAGATTGGAAATTATGCAAAGACAGCCGATGGTAATTATTGACGGCGCTCATAACGTACACGGGGCCAAAAGCCTGAGAAACGCTCTACAAGAAGTATTCTCCTACGATAAACTGATTTTGGTTTTCGGTATGCTGGGCGATAAAGAGCGGGAAAAAGTGGTGGCAGAATTAGCGCCTTTGGCAGCTAAGGTGGTAATTACCAGGCCCAACTCTCCCAGGGCCGGTCAGTGGGATAAAGTAGCCGAAGAAGTGAAAAAATATGTAAACGATGTGCGGGTCATTGAAGATATTCACCAGGCCGTTGATACAGCGGTTAAAATTGCGGAACCGGGCGATTTGGTTTGTATAACCGGTTCTCTGTACATGGTGGCTGAAGCAAGGGAGTACTTTCTGAAAAAATGAGTTCTAACCGGAGTAGCCTGGCCATATGATAAGAATAAATAACTCAACTATTCCATTAAAAACTATTTAGAGTGTCCGGGAAGGGTGAAACAACCGTTACTTTTATAATTAATTCTCCGTGTTCTCCGTTTACTCTGCGGTTATATTAAGTTGGCAACTTATTGTTTCACTGTTACTGGGCCATTAGAACTGAGAAGGTTGAGCCACTGAGTTATATGGCTGGAGGATCCCGATGAGACCAAACAGGAAAAGGCTTGTGGCTGCGATGGTAATATTTTTTACTGTTTCCGCCCTGGCCATCTTTTTTAGCGCTATATTGGGAAAAGCTTACCTTGGCATATTGAAATCCGGGGGTGAGAAAAGAACCTCCCAACCTCCCGGTGCAAAGGCTGTGGTAGCTGAAAAACAGGCAGGAAGTGTGGTGTTAACGCCTGTACCTGTTTTTTATCTACAGGGAGGGGTCTATTCTGACCTGGAAAGCGCCCGGCAGGCAGCCGGGGACTTTTTAAGTTTGGGCCTGGACCCGTTTATAACTGAAAAAGCTCCGTATCGCCTGTACATAGGTTTTTTCGGTACCAGGGAAGAGGCATACAAATTCAAAGATTATTTAAAAGAAAAAGAAGTAGGCGCCTTTGTTCAGGCTAATATGTTGAACGCCACGGAATTATCGTTTTCGGAAAAAAAAGCGGAGCTGGTCTATAAATGGGCTCCTTTTCTGGAGAAATGTTCCCTGTTCATAAAATCATTGGGAAATAGTTGCAGTTTCGGGTCCTTTGAACGGGCCGACCGCCAGGCGATTGAAAGGGCTTTGGTCCCAATAATGGGAGAATTGGATTCTTTAATAGCGGAACTGGACAAAAAAGTGCCCGAGTCGGGCGAATTTGGCTTGGCTGTGAATGGTTTAGCCGATTCGGCCAGGTTATTAAAAGCCGATATGGTTAAACTGCAGTCGCAATGGAATCAGGACAATTATAACCAGGTGGCGAAGGGGCTAATCCAGTTCGTTCAGGCTTATATTAATTGCTGGGACCAATTGGCAGTGCCTGATACAACTTAATATTGTCCTCCTTTAATATTGTGTGTTATAATTTTCTGGAGAGAGGGAGGGAGGAACGGGATGAAGGCACTGAAAATACCGGAGGCTACTATCACCAGATTATCAGTTTATTCGAGATTTTTAGAGGCCATAGATAAAAAGGGTATTGTTACCATATCTTCCGGCGAAATAGCAGAAGGCACCGGCGTTAGTCCGGCACAAGTCAGAAAAGACCTGGCCTATTTTGGTGAATTTGGAACGCGTGGGGTGGGCTATAACGTTAAAGACCTTTTGAAGCATACCCTCAAGATCCTCGGACTTACCAACAGATGGTCCGTTGTTGTCGTGGGCGCCGGTAATTTGGGTTCAGCCCTGGTTTCATATCGCGGGTTCAGACAACGGGGGTTTGATATTGTTGGCGTTTTCGATAATGATCTTACGAAAATAGGTAAAAAACTTCTTGACCTTGAGGTATTGGGGACGGAAGAGATTCCCAGGGTAGTTAAGGAACATAATGTGAAAATGGGTGTTATCACAGCTCCTGCTTCCGCAGCACAGGATGTAGCGAATATTTTGGTGAAAAGCGGGGTCAAGGCCATTCTTAACTTTGCGCCGACCGTGTTGAACGTGCCTGACCATGTACATGTAAGAAACATTGATTTATCAACTAAATTAGAGATTTTAACCTTCCATTTAGGTATGGAGAATGATGGATACTAATTGTTTTATCGTTTTTTATGTGACGAATGTAACAAAGACCGTGCCAACCGGCACGGTCTTTTTTTGTTGTTAAGGAAATTACCGTTTAGCAGGGTTGTGGATAACTTATGTCAAAAAAGGTAGATATGATGGT
>NZ_JBSQAT010000030.1:0-15364 GCF_059412445.1 Thermincola sp. GK-1 | reverse complement strand
AAACTAATTGTGTTTCCTAATAAATGGTATTTGATAAGCCGTTAGGCTATTTTGAGTAGTTACTTTCCGATTTCAAGATAAAATTGTAAATAAAGCAAAAAAATCCGGTTTTAAACAAGAATTTACATGGTCTAATTTGCAATTTGAAGCAAAAAAAATTAGAGGGAATTCCCTCTGTGAAATAAAGTCAGCTCTTAATTGAAAACCTTCATCAGAACCTTTCTCAGAAATTGCGGCAATCTTATAAAGTAAACTCGCAACTCTCTCACCCCTTTTCAGTACCTCTGGATATATAATATTACAGATACGTTTTCGGGGTGACTGTCCAAACTATATGGATTTAATTTTGCAGTTTAAATTGCAGCGAAAACTCTCCGTTCACCCAGTCCCCATCGTCCCACATTCTTTCCAGTTTAACGGTGCTGCGGCATCTATCCCAGAGTTCGCAATGACTGGGGGCTACTGTCAAATAACCGTAGTAACAAATCTCACAAGGATTGATTTTTAACCTCTCTCTAAGTCTCACTGTATCAAGTTCAAACAAACGGGCCAGTATTTCGTTACCTTCCGCTTCGGCCGCTTCAAGTTCTTTCTGGACCCGAAGAAGTTCTTCCAGCAAGCCTCGGTATGTCTTTAAGTATTTCAAAGTCTTTCCCAACGAACCCACCTGGCTTCCGGTATTGTCAATATTTTGGTGCTTTGATGTTAATATTTCGGTACTTTGATGTTGCTCACCATGAGAAACGACAAAATTACCATCGCTACAGGATAAACCAACAGAGGCAGTTTATTGCTTAACAGAATCAATAAAGCCATTAAACTGCCTGCCGCCGTAATAGGCACTCCTACAAAATAGGTAGAGATGTTCAATACATTAAAACGGGCCAGGCGAATTGCCCCGCACAGCGAAAAAGCCAAAGCCAGCGCTAAACCCACAAAGCCATGCGGACCCAGTCCCTGTAATTTAGCGGCATAAACCATGATTGCCGGCGCAACACCAAAAGAAACCAAATCAGCCAGAGAATCCAATTCTTTCCCAAAAGGAGAAGCCGCATCCAATCTCCTGGCCAAACGCCCGTCCATAGCGTCAAGAACCATGGAAAACAAAACCATGATAGCAGCCAGTTGAAAATCCCCAGCCATGGTATAAACAAGGGACAAAACACCAAACAAAAGATTGGTTAACGTAAATAAGCAGGGGATGTACTTAGTATTCATTTTTTAACCTCCCAATAACAGTTATGCCGCCGACAACCTTTTGCCCCGGTTTAACTTTTATTTCCACATTTTCAGGTACAATCAATTCTGTGCAGGAACCAAATTTAATTAGTCCGAATAGATCCCCTTGAGCCACTTTATCGCCCGGTTTAACCCAGCAAACTATTCTTCTGGCAATAAATCCTGTAATCTGCGTAACCATTATTTTCAGACGGTCGTTTTCAATCCCCACAAAATTTTTTTCATTTATATCGGAAGCATGGCTTTTAAAAGCGGGTATAAATTTCCCCGGCCGGTAATTTATATATTTAATTTCACCTTCCATCGGACACCTGTTGAGGTGAACATTGAATATTGACAAAAATATACTTACCTTGATAGCCTTGTCACGCAAAAATTCTTTTTCTTCTATTTCTTCTATAGACATAACGGTTCCATCAGCCGGTGAGACAAGCACTTCCTTATCAGTAGGTATAATTCTTTTGGGATTCCTGAAGAAAAATGCAACAAACAAAAATAAAATTCCAGGTATAATGGCAACCCAAGGGCGGAAAAGATATGTAGCTACCGTTACAACAGCCAGGATGGCCAGACAGGGGAACCCTTCTTTGGCTATAATATAAGGTTGGTTCATATATTTTGGCAACCTCCTGTAAAGTTGATTAAATCTATTCTATCATCATTTCTAAGCATTTAAAAGGGTATAAATCTGTACAAAATTTACATTGCCGTAATTCTACATCGTCTCTTTCTTTTTCAACCTTTGTTTGAGAAACTGATTAATTTCATTAAAGTCGTGAACATAATTAATTGCGTCAATATCAGGCCTTTCTCCCGCCATCCAGTCCCGAATTTTTTGCATTACCGCATAACGGTCGCCTTTAAAATGCCTTTTCACAGGCAAAGAACGCAAAAAGACTTTTCCATATTTCTTTTGTACAATTCTCTTGTCCAGGACAATAACAACACCGGTATCATTCTCTTTCCGAATCAGCCGACCAAAGCCCTGTTTGAACTTAATGACAGCCTGGGGAACCGAATAACTGTAAAACCCGTCCACATTATCTGACGCAAGCTTTTCAACCCGAGCCTGCAGAGTAGGTATGTTGGGCGGTGAAAAAGGCATTTTCACGATTACAACGCAGCTTAGCAAGTCTCCGGGTATATCAACTCCTTCCCAAAAACTACTGGCGCCCAAAAGAAGGCTCTTCCCATTCTTTTTAAATTCTTCAACAAGCCCCCTTCTTCCTCCATCAATGTTATGCCCCAGTACAGTAATCCCTTCCTTTTCCAGTAAAGGTACCAAAAGGTCATAAGTCTTCCGCAGTAGACGGTGCGAAGTAAACAAGCATAAGGTACGACCGTTAAGTATTCTGGCAATCTGCGCCAAAACCGGAGCTATGGCCCCGGCAAACTCCATATCCTCCACTTCCCCGGGACTTGGCAGATCATTGATCACGCACAGCAGCGCCTGTTTTTCATAATTGAAAGGAGCAGCCACATGCAATAATCTTAAGGACTCTTCCGAAGCCAGGTTGAGACCGATTTTCCCAAGAAAATGGGAAAAACTCCCATCCACGCTTAAAGTGGCGGAGGTTAATACCACGCTATTCTTTTCCCGGAAAAACTTTTCCCATAAAAGATTACCAATGTTAATGGGCGCAGCTTTCAAAATAACAGCATCGCTCTTAGTTTCATTAGTCTCGAGCCAGTATACGTAATTAGGTTCCGAACCGTTAAGAATGAACTTGATTTCCTTAACCTTATTTTTTAATGTCTCAGCCAGACATTTGGCTTCTCTTGCCAGGGCAGCCGTTTCCCTGGATTCTTCCTGCATTTCTTCCGAAAAGAAGACGGATAACACTTTGTCCAAATGGCCGCTTAACCGGTCTAACCTGAGGCTTAGATTTTCCCCGGTAATAAGTACGGACTGCCACAATTCATCCTGCAGGTGATAATCCTTAATCCGCACCACTCTTACGGTTTGTTCCGTTTCATCTTCCTCTGCGCCATAGCGGGAGGCGAAAATCCTGGCCCGTTCAGCGAAATCTTCCCCGGTCAACTCCACTTCTTTGCCGATGGTAATAATACCCTCTAATAACTCCGTGGCTTTTCGCAATAAATCATTGTGCCCCTGTAGGATTTGACTTAAACAATCTTTCATACGGGCTATAAGTCCGAAGCGGCCCCCCCGCCGGTCCTTTTTCAAAATCCTCAACAACCTCTGTAATTCGGCGGAGGAAACCTCATATCCCAGGTAGTCAGTAGCACTATCCTCAATATGGTGGGCTTCGTCAATAATAATATATTTATAATCGGGTAAAACGTTGTTTTCGCTTTTCATATCAGCGAAAACAAGTGAATGGTTGACAATCAGCAAATCAGCGGCTTCAGCCCGGCGCTTCGCTTGCATAACAAAGCAGCCCCGGTTAAACCACCGGCACTCTGTTCCCAGGCAGGCATCGGGGTCACCGCATACATCCCGCCAATATTCCTGTTCTTCCCCCTGCAAATTGATCTCGGTTTTGTCGCCGGTAGCAGTTTCATTCAGCCATATCAGAATCCTCAAATAGAAGTTTATTTCCCGGTCACCGGACCAATCCCTGTCTTTTATTCGCTGTTCCCATTTGCGCAGGCAAAGGTAATTTGTCCGGCCTTTGACAAGGGCAGCATTTATTTTAGCCCCTATAACCCGCTCCAGGTTTGGTATGTCCTGGTTCCATAACTGCTCCTGTAAATTGATGGTATGGGTAGATACAACCACCTTGGCACCCGTTGATTTGTTCCAGTAGAGGGCCGGCAGGAGGTAAGCCAACGATTTTCCTGTGCCCGTACCGGCTTCAATAACCGCGTAAAGTCCCGATTTAAAACAATGTAAAATCTCTTTCAGCATTTGCACCTGCTGCGGCCGGTACTGATAGTTCGGCATCACCTTCCCCAGGCGTCCTTCCGGTCCAAAAAAGGCCGACAGGTCTTCTTCACTTAACTCTAACTCTTCCTGGGCATCGACTGGGGAATTTTCTGCAGAGTCCGCATTGGGAAAAAGTGAAGCGAATTCCTTTTTCCCTTCAAGCAAACCGGCCAGAAACGGATAAGAATACCCCTTTTTAGCCTGTCCGGCTCCTTGCAATGCCAAAGCAGAGATGATTTCGTAGTATGGCCAATCGCTTTTAGCGCCAATAATCTCTAACATCCTTAACAGGTTTTCCGTTCCCAGCCCACGTAAAACTTCCAGGGCAAGGCAAAAAACCTCTTTCGCGGCCAAGGCATCATGAAAGGCCCGATGAGGGCTTCCGTTCAACTGAATTTTCAATGCTTCAACCAGGTTTGCCAGCCGGTAACCGTGCGCTTTGGGCCAAACTAAACGAGCTAATGGCAAAGTGTCATAATATTGGGCTCTAATAAAAACGGGGTGGTAATGCTGCAGAAAATTCAGATCAAACCCGATGTTATGTCCTATAATGATGCTGTCATGAACAAATTCAGCCAGCATCCCGGTTACCTCAGCACAGGCCGGGGCATCAGCAACCATAGATTCGTTAATCCCTGTAAGCTGCTGGATTTTCAATGGTATTTTTTTTTCCGGCTTAACCAGCGACTGAAAGGTTTCCAGTACCCGTCCCTCAGCAAAACGCACAGCCGCCACTTCAATAATTTCCGAATCTGCCGGGTTTAAACCCGTCGTCTCTATGTCTACGGCCACAAAAGTATTTTTTGACATTAAACCACCCAATCAGCGGACTCGTTCTTCCCATCAATTTTATAACATTCCGCAGACAATTACCAGAAGAAACTAATGTTTTCCTCCCGGTTACTTCTCCATACTGCCGTTTAAGGGCTATTTTTTTCTGCTCAGGAGTATTTTATGGTATCCGGTGGAAAAATACATTACACTATAATCAGATAACTTGATCCCAATGCCTAATCTCCTCTCCCTATTTCAGAACTGTGCCTTTGCTAGTACAGTTCTTTTTTTGTCATGCTAAGAAGGGATTATTTTCACAAATACTTTTCTGTTTCTGGGGCCGTCAAATTCACAAAAGTATATGCCCTGCCAGGCGCCCAGTTGCAGGTCCCCGTTACGGATAATGACCATTTGGGAAAAACCCATCATGCTGGCTTTGATATGGGCAGCTGAATTGCCCTCCATATGCCGGTAACCATCGTTCCAGGGCACCATCTTATCCAATTCATATAATATATCCCTGGTTACGCTTGCATCAGCATTTTCATTAATGGTTATGCCGGCTGTCGTATGCGGCACATATATATAGCACACTCCTGATGTAATACCACTACTTTGTACAATAGCACGGACGTCACTGGTGATATCGAGCATCTGGTCCCTGGCCCCTGTCCTAATACTTAATTCTTCAAACATATTTTCCACCTCCATGTTTGCTTCTAACCTTACTATACCACTCCTGCATAAAAAAACCTTCTTTCTTTTAAAAAGAAGGTTTTAATAACTCTTTATCAAGTTCTGCCAATAATTTAGAAAGAATAATTGGTCCCGCCCAAACAAACCTCTCGTTCAAACTAACTATGGGCAGAGGAATCTGCGGATCATCTATATACTTGGTTATATTCGGAAAATCATCTACTCTTTCATCGTCTATATCGATATATTCCAGATCCACTTTATCAGCATAATCTTCATACTTTTGCTGGATTAATTCCCTGAGGATACGTGCAGCCTCTTCCTGAGACCGTTTAGGACCTCACCTATAATTTTTACACTCATCAACTACTCTTGAGCCGAAAATCCTGATCACAACCCTGTTATCCACTTTCATCCTCCGCTTTTCTATTTACCTGCAGGTTTTTTAGCCTCGGCCTCCTGCCGAGCATTATACACCTCAACCGAAAGTTCTGCTGCCGCAAGTATTGCAGTTATCGCCGCCTGAATCTTTCCCGACAGATACCGGTGAGAAAAGTTGTTTTATATTTTTACTCCCGCATTCCGGGCATTTCACTTTATCCCTTTCTGCTATGGAAATGGCAACGATAAACTTGTTCCCGCAGCTTTGGCAATTAAACTCGTATCTCGGCATATTAGCACCCCCTGTTTTAATTCGTTGTTTTCCACTGCTCAATATATTTTTCCGCCGATACAGCCGCTACAGCTCCATCGCTAACAGCCGTAACCACCTGTCGCAAAGGAGTCACCCTGACATCTCCCGCTGCAAATAAACCAGGCAAGCTTGTCTGCATATTTTGGTCAGTAATAATGTACCCTCTCTCATCCAACTGTACCATATCCTTGACCAGTTCAGAATTTGGCTTTTGCCCGATATAAACAAAAACCCCGTCCACAGCTATAGCTTTTTCTTCCCCGGTGGCCAGGTTCTTTACTTTTATGGCTTCTACCTTGTTATCCCCCAGGATGGAAGTAACCACTGAATTAAGCACTAACTCGATTTGGGGGAATTCTCTTAAACGCTCCTGCACAACCTTGGTGGCGCGAAACTCATTGCGCCTGTGCACCAAATACACCTTTGAAGCAAAGCGGGTCAGGAACATGCCTTCTTCCAAAGCAGCATCCCCTCCGCCAATAACTGCTACTTTCAGACCTTTAAAGAACGCGCCGTCGCAGGTTGCACAGTAGGATACACCTCTGCCCCTGAACCGCTGTTCCCCTTCTACGCCCAAGTTCAATGATTCTGTTCCGGTGGCTATAATAACAGACCTGGCTTTAATATCTTGCCCGGAAACATTGACGAAAAACCACTGTCCATCTTTTTTCAGTTCATTAACTTCCCCAAATTTGGTTTCCAGGCCAAATTTCAAGGCCTGCTGGTGCATGTTCATCATCAGGTCGGGACCGCCAATCCCTTCGGGAAAACCGGGATAGTTTTCTATTTGGTCCGTGGTAGCAGCCTGTCCTCCGGGCATACCCCTTTCAATAAGTATACATTTTAAAGCCGCCCTGGCTGCATACATACCGGCTGTGAGACCGGCCGGCCCACCGCCGATAATTACTATATCATAAACGTCCATCATATCACTTCCTCTCTTTAATTATACTCTCTATTATACCTAACCGTTTCCAATCGACAAGTCTTCTTCGGCAGTGATAATAAAAGCAAATCCTTAAAAAATGGTTATTCCAGGATTTAAACCAAAATTCCTGCTAAACTAAGCAAAATAAAAGAGCATTCCACCATGAATGCCCAATAAACCAAAAACCAAATCACTAACTTTCAATTATTTCGTACTAACTTAGTTTTTAACAATTAGTTTCTTTTTACTGACCGGATGAACAAAGCCTACATCGCTGATATCCCTGCCACACTTGGGACAAATCCAGACACTTCCGGCACAGGATGAATAAGAATACTCCAAACAATACGGACACTGCTTCGCCAACAAGAAACCTCACTCACTTTCCAGGCAATACTGGGCAATTTGAACATATAATAACTTTGTAACCAAACCACGTTGCTCCTCTTGAAATTGCCAAAAAGAAAAGAAAAAAGAATAAATTCATTATTCTTAAACCATTATAGGGTTGAAGGAGGGATTTGTCAATGACAAAGGAAAAATTTGTTAAGTATGGTGGGGTAAAGTTTACCAACAAAGTGGAACCAAAGGAAATTAACAACTTCGTCCGCAATCTGCCAGCCGAAAAAAAAGACAGTCTTTTTGAGGTGATTCAGGAACTGGATAAAGCCGGATTGATATCGCTGGAACACGAATTTTCCACCATTGATGATGAGACACTTGAATGGCAGCGGTAAAATTTAAATAGATATTGCGGCGATATTGGAAAATAATACGGTTTCCTGTATAATAAAATGGAGCTCCTCGTTCGGAGCTTTTTTACCTTGGTTAGGAAGTGTTTTGGCCAATGAATTTACCAAATTTGATTACCATTGGACGGATATTATTAATACCGCTGTTTCTGCTGGTCTTTTGGTCAGGGCGGCCCTACAGCATACAATGGGCCATGCTTGTCATGGCCTTGGCCGGCGCCTCCGATATCATTGACGGGTATCTGGCCAGAAAACTGAACCTGATTACATCGATCGGCAAGATTCTCGACCCCCTGGCCGATAAATTAATGATAGCGGCCGCGCTGACTTCGCTGTACCTGGTCGGTTTGGTCCCTCTCTGGCTGTTTTTACTAATCATATTAAAGGAGCTCATCCTGGTACTGGGCAGCGGTTTTGTGGTCTACAAAAGAGAGTATGATGTAAGCGCCAATGCCGGCGGTAAAATTGCAACGGTATCAATTTATGCCGCCCTCTTTTTTGTATCTTTTGGCCTGCCAGCCCAAAATTTATTCCTGTACATGGCCGGCATCATGGCGCTGCTATCTTTCATTAATTACCTGTACCGTTATTATTGTTTCATACACAGAAAAACAAAATCTTAGCCACCGTTTTTCCTGGTCCAACGGTTGATATCCCGAACCCGGTATTTCTGCATCATAGCTTTAAAGGCACTTTCCAGATCCAGATTTAGGGAATTGGCCAAACAAATAATAATAAACAATATATCTGCCAGTTCCAGGGCGATACTGCCTTCCGGCTCAGAATCCTTCTTTGGTTTCTGTCCATACCGATGATTTATTTCTCTGGCCAGTTCGCCTACTTCCTCAGTCATGCGAGCCAGCATGGACAAAGGATGCCAATAGCCTTCTTCAAACTGGCTGATCCATTCATGAACTTCTTTTTGCATATCTTTGATATCCATTTCCAAGCCTCCTCTTCACCAAGTATACCACTGTTTGACAGGGTTAAAAGGGAAATTTAATTTAAAATATGTAAAATATTTTACTGAAAAATGCGCAATTTACATCCTAGACTGTTATTAAATATTTTAAATAGAATGAGGTGTCCTATGAAAAACAACATCAAATGTATGAAAGACTTAGATTTATTTCAAGCTCTGGACGAAGAAGACAAAATACAGGTCATGAGACTTGCCAGGCCAAAATCATTCAACAAAGGTGAAATAATTTTTTCGGAAGGAGACCCAGCCGATACGATTTATCTTATTAAAAGCGGCCGGGTGCTTTTATATAAGATGTCCGAAGACGGTAAAGAAATAGCTTTAGACATACTTCAGGAAGACGACATTTTTGGCGAAAACACAATTTTTGAAGATATTCGCCATACCATGAACGCCAGGGCTCTAAAAGATACCTTCGTCTGCACTTGTTCACGCAATGATTTGCCAAATCTCTTAAAAAATCCAATGATTGCATTAAAAATAATAAAATTTTTGGGTGATAAACTCAATAATTACACAGAGCAAGTTGCCGCTATGGCATTTAGAGATGTTAAAGGTCGGGTACTAAACACTATGGTCCGTTTGGCAAAGAATTATGGCGTTATGACCCCAAAAGGCATAAGAATAGATATAGTGTTGAATCATCAAGACCTGGCTAATCTTGTGAATGCCTCCAGGGTTATGGTCACTAACATTGTAAATGAGTTAAAACGCGAAGGAATAATTGAAGTTAATCAGCGCCTGTACTACCTGCTGGACCAAAAACTCATTGAGGAAGTAAATGGTTATGCATAAGCCAAAAAATGATGAGGGATTTTTGAAAAATACTTTATGTAACCTGATTTGGAATACTGAAATTTCCAGGTGGGCTATTTATGAAATAAAAAGCAATTCTGAAAAAGGTAAAATACTCAAAGAAATCATTTATTGGTTTTGCAACAACAATGTATCCGAACTTACTTTTACACCCGAAAACACTTCATGGATTACCACCAGGTTAATTGAACTTGGATTTGATAAAAATTCGGTAGAACAAGTTATACTGTTACTGGCTTGCAAGGCATTAGAAAATTAAACGCCAAATTGTCTCAACTGTCTCCAGACAGCTTATTTTTTACAGGAATTTTTTTGTAAACTGTTTTACAGAAATTTTTTTCATCAGACAGTAACATATACTCAACAGAAACAATCGTTTCTGTAAAAAACTTTTGAGGAGGAGATAAATATGTCTGTACGCGAAACCATCAAAAACCAGATTATCAGTGCTCTGCAGGGGGCTAAATTTCCAATAGGCTCTCCAGAGGAATTGCTGTCAGCATTCCCCGACGGAGCCAAAACCACCTGCCGGGCTGAAGGAATTGAAGTTACAGCAGGTGAAGCAGGGAAACTTCTAACTCCTGAGGATTTTCCCTTCCAAAGCGCGGAACAAGTAGCAGAAACAATAGTAAGCAGGGCTAAACTTTAATATATGAATATATGCTGCAGTGTATTAGCCAAGCCTTATTTAGACTTGGCTTTTTTGTCATAACGGAGGTGATAACCATGGAAAAAGTATTTATAGGGTGTTCTATGCTTAAGGAAGAGATCAACAACGTCATGGAAAACCTAAAACTGGAGAACAATATCTTTTTTATAGACGCTGCTTTACATGTCAACTTGGATCAATTGGAACAGGCTTTAAAAGAAAAACTTGATAAAATAGCAAATCAATCACAACCTATAATACTTGTAGGAAACAAATGTCATCCAGACATCCAGAGTTTGGCCGAAAAATATAACGGCAAAATTGTTAAAGCATCAAATTGCATAGAGCTTCTGCTCGGTGACAAAATGAAAGAGCTTGACCAGGAAGCTAAAACCTTTTACTTAACCAACGGTTGGCTAAAAAGGTGGCGAGATATTTTTGTTAAAGGCCTGGGTTGGGATAAGGTCGATGCCCGCCAAAACTTCGGATATTACGACAGGATTGTGTTAATTGATACCGGTTTAACTGAAATATCAGAGGAAGATATCTTGAACTTTTTTGAATATACTCAAGTTCCGGTCGAAGTGTATCCCACGACATTGGACCATTTAAAATCAGAACTTTTATATGTGCTAAGTTGAACACACAATATTCCTGGCAGTAGATACAGATGCTACAGTGAAAACTGCACCATCGAATATAACTCATCCTTTTGATCCTGCGAAATGCCAATGTACCGTAAGGTTACTTTCTGGCTGGAATGATTAAACATATCCATAATCAACCCGATATTATATTTTGATGCCTTATAAGTCCAATACCCCCATGATTTCCGCATGGTATGGGTCCCAAAATGCTCTATACCAACCGCATCAGCAGCCGCTTTTAAAACTCTGTATGCCTGAACCCGGCCGATAGAGCCTCCTTTTTTTGAACCGAACAGATAGTCATCTCCGGACAGATTCCGGCTTGTTACATAAGACTTAATGGCTGCCTTCAGGGCATCATTAAGTTTTATTTTTTTCTCCTTGGCAGTTTTTCGTTCCCTAATAACCAGATGCTGCCGGAAGGAGCCATTATCGGTGAAAATATCGCTGTACCTGATAGGGAGAATATCGGAAATCCGGAGGCCGGTATTTATCCCAAACATAAAAAGCAGGCAGTCTCTTTCATTTTGACTATTAAGCTGCTTGAGCATAGCTTTAATTTTTTGCAGGTCCCGGATAGGTTCGACAGTCATATATAATACCTCCCATAATGCAACATATTATTAATTATATCACTAAAATGTAACTTATAACAGCAGAGTTTTACATGAAGTTCAATTCTTTACTGGCTGCTTGGCGGCAAAAAAATTCCTACCTGGTTGCTTTTTGACCGGGTAGGAATTTTTTTCTAATCGCTGGGTGTTTGACAAAGGCTGGAAAAACGTTTGTGAAATTACACAACATATTTCTTAAAATGTAGCATACCAAAAATTACTATATATATGTTATACTACGCCAATATAATTAATCCTCCCTCTTAACGACATATTTCTTAAAAATAATTGCTAATCAGGCATAGTTCTACATTTTGTCCATTAACAAAGCTTTTCCGGTATTGATTTGGTCAAATTGTACAAGAAAATATACTGGTCCCATTGGTCCTTACAGATACTTAAATATCTAGAATTACCATCTATAAGGGATTACAAACACCGGCCCAATGTAACATTTTAAGAAATATGTTTCATTTAAACAGACTAACAAATATAAAGTTCATACCAGGGCAAACCTGTCGAAAGACAGGGACGCAAAGCCAAGGGCCTAAGGACAAATTCTAAGGCAGCCGGTTGCATTAAAGAATTAACTTCATGCTTCCGGCATGGAGTTTTTTTAATGAGGTGAAAAAGTGGCGGAAAAATTAATACAGGAACTGCTCGGCCATGTGCCATGGGGGTATGCTTACCACAAGCCGGTACTAAACAACCGGGGGGAGCCGGAAGACTATATTTTTCTGGAGGTTAGTCCTGCTTTTGAAGTAATGACAGGACTGCAAAAGAATGACATTCTCGGCAAAAGGGTAACAGAAGCCCTGCCCGGCATCAGAAGTGGCAGTTTTGACTGGGTAAGCTTTTACAGACAAGTTGCCCTGGCGGGCGAAAAACAAGAAATTATCCATTATGCCGAACCTTTAAACCGCTGGTACAGAATAACGGCCATTTCATCCCCAAAGCAGCATATTGTCACATTTTTGCAGGACATATCCGACGAAATGAAGCAAATCATGGAAAGAGAAGACCTTTTGCAGCGGCTGCAGGCCATGTTTAACGGACATACCGCCGTCATGCTCCTGGTCGAACCTGTTACCGGCCAAATAAAGGACGCCAATCCCGCAGCCTGTTCCTTTTACGGCTATACCAGGCAAGAACTCCTGAGCATGCGTATTCAGGACATTAATATGCTCCCCGGAGAAGAAGTAGAAAGACGCCGTCTGATGGCATTAAAGAAAAAACAAAAGTATTTTCTGTTTCCCCACCGTTTAAAGAATGGCGAAATCCGGCTGGTAGACGTTTATTCATGCCCGATAGATTATAGCGGAGAAAAACTGCTTTTCTCCATCATCATTGATGTCACCGAACGGGAAAAGTACAGAGAAGAACTGTACCGGGAAAAAGAACTGCTGCGCACTACCCTTGTATCCATCGGCGATGCGGTGGTCTGCACAGATGAAAAGGGCCGGATAACCATCATGAATAAGGTTGCCGGGGAAATCACAGGCTGGAGCGAAGAAGAGGCAAGAGGCAAAATGTTTGACCAGGTTTTCCGACTGGTCAGCGAAGAAACTGGAGAAGTTATTGAAAACCCTGTAGCCAAAGTGTTGCAGACCGGTAAAACAGCAGGTCCGGCTCCCCGTACAGCTTTAATCACCCGAGAAGGGCGGCAGGTACCCATAGTCAACAGCGCTGCACCCATCAAAGATGAAAAAGAAAATATTTTTGGCGTGGTCATGGTCTTCCGTGATATTACCAGGGAGAAAAGGAAGCAGGAAGAAATCCTTTACCTGAGCTACCATGACCCCCTGACCGGACTGTACAACCGCAGATTTGCCGAAGAAGAAATAAAAAGGCTTGATACATCACGGGAGTTACCCCTGGCTGTGATTATCGGAGATGTCAACGGTTTGAAACTAACCAACGATATATTTGGCCATGAAGAAGGGGACAGGCTCCTGAAAAAAGCAGCCAAAGTAATTAAGAAAAGCTGCCGTAAGGAGAACATCATCGCCCGGTGGGGCGGGGACGAATTTTTAATCCTTTTGCCCCGGACCGACGCCAGGATGGCAGAAAAAATAGTCGGCAGGATAAACAGCAAGTGCGGCAGAGACGTAAAAAGAAATATCCGGTTAAGCATATCCCTGGGATATGCCGTGAAAACCAAAGCAACAGAAAACCTGTGGCAAAAAATGAAGGAAGCCGAGGAAAGGATGTACCATCAAAAGCTGCTGGAACAAAAAAGCTACAGGAATAACCTGATAAATGCCCTGCTTACAACCATGGCAGAGAAAAGCACAGAAACAGAAGAACACGCCTGGCGTTTAAAAAAATACTGTCTTGAACTGGGCAGGGAATTTGGACTTTCCGGGCTGGAAATGGAACAACTGGCTCTTTTGGCCATGCTGCACGACATTGGCAAGGTAGGCATCAGTGAGAGTATCCTGAAAAAACCCGGACCCCTTACCCCGAAAGAATGGGCAGAGATAAAAAAACATTCCGAAATCGGCTGGCGCATTGCCCGGAACATCCCGGAAATGTGGACTGTGGCCGAATACATCCTGTTGCACCACGAACGGTGGGACGGTCAGGGGTATCCAAGGGGTTTGAAAGGCGAAGAAATCCCTTTACTCTGTCGCATCCTGGCCGTAGCTGACGCATACGACGCCATGACCGGCAACAGGTCTTACCGCCCGGCCCTGAGCAGTGAGGAGGCTTTGGCAGAATTACAACGGAATGCAGGGACACAGTTTGACCCGGAGGTGGTGAAAAAATTTATTAATTGCCGGCAAAATATTAAAACGCTTTTGAAGTCCCGGGAACTAAAACTGAGGAGGAGGAATACTATTGAAACTCAATATTAAGGCCAAGTTAATGATTTCTTTTCTGGTTGTTGTGGTTTTAAGTGCGATTATTGGTTTATTAGGTATTAATTTAGGGGCAAATACTTACAAAAAAGTAGAAGATCTGACAAGTAACAGAATGCCAAAAACGGAGGGACTGCATGATATTAAAACCGGGTTGAGTGATATCCGGCGGTATGAAGTGCAGGCTATTTTCGGCGCCAACTTAAATGATTCAAAGGAAGTGCAGGAATATCTGGGCAAATATAATAAAGGCGCAGAAGACTTGCAAAAAACTTTTGAAGCACTGTTTCCCAAGTTTAAATCCGATTTTGCCAAAAGTAAAATTGCCGAGTTTAATTCGGCCTGGAGACGGTATCAGGATATACATGTTAAGATGCTCAGCCTCATGAACCAGGGAAATATTTCCGGCGTGGTTGCCGTTCAGCGGGGGGAATCAAGGGACGCCTATAATAAGTGTATAGCAATTTTGGATGAATTGATAAAGTATAATGATGAACAAACCCGCCAGACCAATACTGAGTCAGAAGCCAACTATAAATCAGAACGGACACAAATAATTGCAATTCTGGTGGCTGCATTGATTTTTAGTATCGTCATCAGCCTATATATGGCCACTTCTATCTCCAAGGCAGTACGGCTTGTAGCCACGGTAGCCGAACGGGTTGGCAGCGGAGACCTTACCGTAGACAGGTTAAAGGTTAATACCCGGGACGAAATCAAGGATATGGCCGATTCCTTCAACAAGATGGTAGACAACTTGAAGCACATTATTCAACAGATAAATACCACCAGCCAGACCGTTGCTGCCACCAGCGAAGAATT
>NZ_JBSQAT010000029.1:0-16529 GCF_059412445.1 Thermincola sp. GK-1 | reverse complement strand
TGACCTATGGTACCAACGTTTACGTGGGGTTTCGTACGTTCAAACTTTGCTTTTGCCATTCTCTTATTCCTCCTTGAAATCGAATTGGTATTCATTTAAATTTAAAGTTCTCTTTACCTGTAAAAGCAATATATTAATAGTGGTTGTTTCCTTTTGAACGGTCTCAGGCCACTTTTTATGAGCCCTGCCGCTTGGCTATAATCCCATCGGCAATGTTTTTCGGCACTTCTTCATAGTGACTGAACTGCATAGTATAGGTTCCTCTACCCTGCGTTCTGGAACGAAGGTCTGTTGCGTAACCAAACATTTCTGCCAAAGGTACAAACCCTCTGATGGTTTGTGAATTACCCCTGGGCTCCATTCCTTCGATACGACCACGGCGGGAGTTAATGTCGCCCATAACGTCACCCATGTATTCTTCGGGTACCACGACTTCAACCTTCATAATCGGCTCCAGAAGTACCGGGTTGGCTTTAACGGCGCCGTTTTTGAAGGCCAGAGAACCGGCAATTTTAAATGCCATTTCCGACGAGTCTACATCGTGGTATGAACCGTCGTACAGAGTTGCCCTGATATCAATGGCTGGGTATCCAGCCAGAATACCATTTTCCATAGCTTCTCTAATACCGGCCTCAACAGGGGCGATGTATTCCTTGGGGACAACACCACCGACGATCTTATTGACAAATTCAAATCCCTGACCGGGCTCAAGCGGTTCAAACTCAACCCAAACGTGTCCGTACTGGCCACGTCCACCGGACTGGCGGATAAATTTACCTTCCGCTTTAACACTGCTTCTGATAGTTTCTTTGTACGCAACCTGGGGTCGGCCGACATTGGCCTCCACTTTAAATTCCCTGAGCATCCGGTCAACAATGATCTCCAGGTGCAGCTCGCCCATACCCTGGATAATTGTTTGTCCGGTTTCAGGATCAGTGTATGTTCTGAAAGTCGGGTCCTCTTCCGCTAGCCTGGACAGAGCCAGACCCATTTTCTCCTGGTCAGCTTTTGTTTTCGGCTCAATAGCCACGGCAATAACAGGTTCAGGGAACTGCATGGATTCCAAAATTATCGGCGCCTTTTCATCACAAAGGGTGTCGCCGGTGCTGGTATCTTTTAAACCAACTGCCGCCGCAATATCTCCGGTGCAAACTTCTGAAATTTCTTCCCGGTGATTTGCGTGCATTTGTAGAATCCGTCCGATCCTTTCCTTTTTGCCTTTGGTTGAGTTGAATACGTAGGAACCGGACTGCAGGACTCCTGAATATACCCTGAAGAACGCCAGTTTGCCAACGTAGGGGTCAGCCATAATCTTAAAGGCCAACGCAGAGAAAGGCTCATCGTCGCTGGCAACTCTCTTATCCTCTTCACCGGTTTCAGGATTGGTCCCTTTGATAGCAGGTATATCCAACGGCGAAGGCAGATAATCTACAACCGCATCCAGCAGAGGCTGCACTCCCTTATTTTTAAATGCGGATCCACAAAGAACAGGAATGAGTTTTACTGCAATACACCCTTTGCGGATACCCTTTTTTATTTCTTCTACCGTTAGCTCTTCGCCTTCTAAATACTTCATCATTAATTCTTCATCGGTTTCGGCAACTGCCTCAATAAGTTTTTCACGATATTCCGCCGCAATTTCTTTCAAGTCTTCAGGAATATCCGTTTTATCACTTTGGGTTCCCAAATCATCGGTATATATAATCGCCTGGTTTTCGACCAGGTCAACCACACCTTTGAACTGGTCTTCACTGCCAATGGGTATTTGTAGCGCTACGGGGTTAGCCCCTAAGCGTTCCCTGATCATATTCAGGCCGCGGAAAAAGTCTGCGCCTACCCTGTCCATTTTGTTGATAAAGGCTATTCTTGGAACCCCATATTTGTCAGCCTGACGCCATACAGTTTCGGACTGCGGTTCCACTCCGCCTACTGAACAAAAGACCGCCACGGCTCCGTCCAGCACCCGGAGAGACCTTTCCACCTCTACAGTAAAGTCCACGTGCCCTGGTGTATCTATTATGTTAATACGGTGACCTCTCCATTGGCAGGTAGTAGCAGCCGACGTTATTGTAATTCCGCGCTCCTGTTCCTGAACCATCCAGTCCATGGTGGCAGCTCCATCATGTACTTCACCTATTTTATGCACACGACCGGTGTAGAACAAAATCCGTTCAGTGGTTGTTGTTTTACCTGCATCGATATGGGCCATAATACCGATATTACGAGTTTTCTCTAGAGCAAACTGTCTAGCCAAGTATTTTTCCCCCTTTCTGTCATGAGGTGAAGTTCACAAGAACCACAGGTATAACTACCAGCGATAATGCGCAAACGCCTTATTGGCCTCGGCCATCTTGTGGGTATCTTCTTTCTTCTTCACAGCTCCACCTGTGTTATTAGCAGCATCCATAATTTCAGCAGCTAATCTTTCATCCATGGTTTTTTCGCCGCGAGTACGGGCATAGTTCACAAGCCAACGCAATGCTAATGTTTGCCTGCGTTCAGGGCGCACTTCCACCGGAACCTGATAGTTGGCGCCACCGACCCGGCGAGCCTTTACTTCCAATACCGGCATAATGTTTTTTAAAGCCTGCTCAAATACTTCTAGAGGATCCTTACCGGTTTTCTCTTTGACAATGTCAAAGGCATTATAACAGATAGACTCTGCAATACTTTTCTTGCCATCGAGCATAATTTGATTAATCAATTTGGTTACCACTTTGCTGCCGTATATCGGATCAGGCAGTACTTCGCGCTTAGGAACAGAACCTCTTCTGGGCAATAACTTCCCCCCCTTTGCAGGATTTTCGCTTTTAGATTAAATTATTTGGCTTTCGGTCTCTTGGCGCCGTATTTGGAACGTCCCTGGTTTCTGTTTTGGACACCGGCGGTATCCAATGCGCCGCGAACAATATGATATCTTACACCGGGAAGGTCTTTAACCCGGCCACCCCTTACCAACACTACCGAGTGTTCCTGTAAGTTATGACCAATGCCCGGGATATATGCGGTTACTTCAATACCATTTGTCAATCTTACCCTGGCAACTTTGCGGAGGGCAGAATTGGGCTTTTTGGGTGTAGTAGTATAAACCCTTGTGCATACCCCTCTTTTCTGAGGGCATTCTTTAAGGGCAGGTGCAGTGGATTTCTTTTCAACCATTTGCCTGCTTTTACGAACGAGCTGACTAATCGTAGGCATATATACACCTCCTTCCTTAAAAATCAAAAAATACAATAACTTTGCCCCTTACCGGCGCAAGGGGCAAAGTACAAAACATTATTTTGTAAACAATCCCCAGTATCACTCTTCAGTTATAGCACACACTGCACATCCCACATCAATGTGGCAGGCTTTGCCCAGGGCTTTCATGGAATCAACGGTAACAACTTCAACTCCTTTTTCCTGGCAAAGTTGAAGTACCGGTTTTATTACATGCTGGTCTGCATCAGAGGCAACAAACACCTTTTTTGCCAGGCCCTTATTAAGGGCTTTCAGAGTTTGTTTAGTGCCAACGGTTTTAGACTTGGCGCTCTCCAAACCGCTGATGGGCATGAAATCAACCTCCTTGGAATCCAGACACTTTTTTATATTATCATTATTACTGAGCGCTGTCAAGATTTTTCAAATCTTCTTCTTTTTCGTTTGGTTCCACTATTATATTTCTGTATCTTGACATCCCAGTTCCCGCCGGTACCAACTTTCCAATAATTACGTTCTCTTTCAGCCCAAGGAGCGGATCCAGTTTACCTTTAATAGCTGCTTCTGTTAATACCCTTGTCGTTTCCTGGAAGGAAGCGGCAGACAGGAACGAATCTGTAGCCAGTGAAGCTTTTGTAATCCCTAACAACACCGGTCTCGCCGTTGCCGGCTGTCCGCCGTTGGCAATAATTTTCGCGTTCTCTTCTTCGAAATCGAAGACATCTATCAAACCACCGGGCAGAAGGTCTGTATCGCCAGGGTCTTCTACTTTCACCTTGCGCAGCATTTGGCGAACCATAACTTCAATGTGTTTGTCATTAATGTCAACTCCCTGCAGGCGGTATACTCTTTGTACCTCATGTACCAGATACAGTTGAACTCCCTTTAGACCTTTTATTTTCAGCATATCGTGCGGGTTAACGGAACCTTCCGTAAGTTCATCCCCTGCTTCCACATAATCTCCGTCTTTGACCCTGACTCTGGCGCCATAAGGAATCTGATATAACTGTTTTTCCCCATCTGCGTTGGTAACTTCGATTTCCCTACGGCCTTTAACCTCCTGAATGGCTACAGTACCGCTGATTTCCGTAATTATAGCCTGGCCTTTGGGTTTCCGGGCCTCAAAAAGTTCCTCAACCCTTGGCAGACCCTGCGTAATATCGTCACCTGCCACACCTCCTGTATGGAAGGTTCTCATTGTCAGCTGGGTCCCCGGCTCACCGATGGACTGGGCAGCAATAATGCCTACCGCCTCACCTATATCTACCTGACGTCCCGTAGCAAGGTTTCTGCCATAGCATTTTTTGCATACACCATAACGGGTTTTACAGGTCAAAACAGACCTTATCTTTACTTTCTTGACACCGGCATTAATGATAGCTTCTGCGATTTTTTCATTGATTTCTTCGTTATAACGTACCAGTACTTCTCCCGTTTCGGGATGTAAGATATCTTCACCGGCTACCCGGCCAATAATCCGGTCTGCCAGGTTTTCTATGGTTTCAGAGCCATCCTTGATTTCTTCTACTACAATTCCGTTTGTGGTGCCACAGTCTTCTTCCCTTACAATAACATCCTGAGCTACGTCAACGAGACGCCTGGTTAGATAGCCGGAGTCTGCTGTCCTTAACGCCGTATCAGCAAGACCTTTCCTGGCACCGTGGGTGGAGATAAAGTATTCCAATACCGTTAAACCCTCACGGAAATTCGCTTTAATCGGCAGGTCTATAATCCTACCGGACGGATCGGCCATCAAACCCCGCATACCAGCCAACTGACGAATCTGCTGGATATTACCCCGGGCACCGGATGTAGCCATCATATATACAGGGTTAAATTTATCCAACGTCTTCAACAGGGCGCCGGTCACTTTGTCCGTAGCTTCGTTCCAGATACCGATAACCTTCTGGTATCTTTCTTCTTCGGTAATCAAACCCCGCCTGTACTGCTGTTCTACCAGCTCTACATTTTTTTCCGCATTAGCCAAAATCTCTTTCTTTTCTGCAGGAATGGTTATATCTTCAATACCAATCGTTACTCCGGCCCGAGTTGCAAATTTGTAGCCGGTTCTCTTTATACCGTCAAGCATCTTGGCCGTTGCTGAATATCCCAGTTCGCGGTATGCCTTGGCTACGATATTGCCAAGAACTTTTTTGTTGGCAACTTCGTTAATAAACCTGAGTTCTTCAGGTATTACCTCGTTAAAGATAGCCCGACCGACAGTAGTATCTACAAGTTGGCCGCCAATTCTGATTTTCACCTTGGCATGTAGGTCAACGGAACCGGTCTCATAGGCCATAATGGCTTCGTTAACATCCTTGAAGACTTTACCTTCCCCTTTTGCTCCATCCTTCTCCAGGGTCAGATAGTAACAACCAAGTACCATGTCCTGAGTCGGTATCGCTACCGGTCGGCCATCCTTTGGATTCAGGATGTTATGGGCCGATAGCATCAACAAACGCGCTTCAGCCTGCGCCTCGGCAGACAATGGTACGTGCACCGCCATCTGGTCACCGTCAAAGTCTGCGTTATAAGCTGTACATACCATCGGGTGGATCTGGATGGCACGTCCTTCTACCAATACCGGCTCAAAAGCCTGGATACCAAGCCGGTGAAGCGTCGGCGCCCTGTTTAACAGCACAGGATGTTCCTTAATAACTTCTTCCAGTACGTCCCATACTTCCGGGCGCACCCTCTCCACCATTCTCTTAGCGCTTTTTATATTATGAGCGTGGCCATCATTGACCAGTTTCTTCATTACAAAGGGTTTAAACAATTCCAGGGCCATCTCTTTGGGGAGACCACACTGATGCAACTGCAATTCCGGTCCTACCACGATTACAGAACGACCCGAGTAGTCAACCCGCTTACCCAGCAAGTTCTGGCGGAAACGCCCCTGTTTCCCCTTGAGCATATCACTCAGTGATTTTAACGGACGGTTGCCCGGTCCGGTAACAGGGCGTCCGCGCCGGCCATTATCAATCAGGGCATCAACAGCCTCCTGGAGCATCCTCTTTTCGTTTCTGACTATAATATCGGGAGCTCCTAAATCAAGCAACCTCTTTAACCGGTTGTTTCTATTAATAACTCTCCTGTATAAATCGTTTAAATCGGAAGTTGCGAAACGCCCACCATCCAGTTGGACCATTGGTCTTAATTCCGGCGGGATTACCGGAATTACCGTCAAAATCATCCATTCGGGGCGGTTCCCCGACTTTCTAAAAGCTTCCACAACTTCCAGCCTACGGATAGCTCTGACCCTTCTCTGCCCCGTTACCTCACGTAGTTCCTGTCGCAGTTCCTTGGCGAGAGCATCCAGGTCAATTTCTTCGAGCAGCTTTTTGATAGCTTCCGCTCCCATACCTGCTTTAAAAGAATTACCGTACTTTTCCCTGTATTCCCGGTACTCATTCTCCGTCAAAAGCTGCTTTTTCATTAACGGAGTATCACCCGGGTCTATTACTATGTAAGAAACAAAGTATAGAACCTTTTCCAGTGAACGGGGCGACATATCCAATAACAAACCCATTCTGCTGGGAATACCTTTAAAATACCAGATATGGGAAACCGGCGCTGCCAACTCGATGTGGCCCAATCTTTCCCGGCGGACCTTGCTCCTGGTTACCTCTACACCACAACGGTCACAAATAATGCCTTTGTACCGCACCCTTTTATATTTTCCGCAGTGGCATTCCCAGTCCCTGGTGGGACCAAAAATCCGTTCACAGAAAAGCCCGTCCCTTTCAGGCTTCAAAGTGCGGTAATTTATGGTTTCAGGTTTTTTAACTTCCCCGCTGGACCACGCCCTGATTTGTTCCGGAGAAGCTAAACCAATCCGCATCCGGTCAAAATTGTTTACATCTAACAAGGGCCTCTCTCCCTTCAAAGTATTCTCGTAATACTAACTTGATTACGCCTGGTAAGTTGACTAGTCTTCCTCTATAAAATCGAAATCGTCATCCATGAAACTGGCATCAAAATCGTCATCCAGCGTGTCTTCTTCCTCTTCCTCTTCTTCAGGTTCATCCTGCGGCCCGTCATCGGGATGTTCAATATCCAGGCCCAGTTCCTTGGCCGTTTCGCTAACGTCATCCTCAACTTCTTTTATTTCAATTTCTTCATCTTCTTCGGAAAGAACCTTCACATCCAAGCCCAAACTCTGCAATTCTTTAATTAATACTTTGAAGGACTCAGGAACACCGGGTTCAGGTACATTTTCGCCTTTTACGATAGCTTCGTATGTCTTAACCCGGCCAACCACATCGTCGGATTTAACGGTGAGAATCTCCTGCAAAGTGTAGGCAGCACCGTACGCTTCGAGGGCCCAGACCTCCATCTCCCCGAACCTTTGCCCACCAAATTGCGCTTTACCACCCAGCGGTTGCTGGGTAACCAGGGAATAGGGACCTGTTGATCTGGCGTGAATTTTATCGTCTACTAGGTGGGCCAATTTCAGCATATAAACATATCCGACAGTTATGGGGTTATCAAAGGGCTCTCCCGTTCGTCCATCGTAGAGTATAGTCTTTCCGGTAGTAGGCAGACCGGCTTTTTGCAGTGTTTCAAATACATCCTCTTCTGTTGCCCCGTCAAAAACAGGTGTTGCCATATAAATACCCATAGTCTTGGCAGCCCAACCCAAATGAGTCTCCAAAACCTGACCCAAGTTCATCCGCGAAGGAACACCCAGTGGATTAAGCACTATTTCAATCGGAGTTCCGTCAGGCATAAACGGCATATCCTCTTCCGGTAAAATACGGGCGATAACACCCTTGTTACCGTGACGACCTGCCATTTTATCACCCTCGGATATCTTCCTTTTCTGGGCAATATAAACCCGCACCAGTTGGTTAACACCGGGGGCTAATTCATCGCCGTTTTCCCTGGAAAATACTTTAACGTCAACAACCTTGCCGGATTCGCCATGCGGTACCCGGAGGGAAGTATCGCGAACTTCCCTTGCTTTTTCACCAAAAATTGCCCTTAACAAGCGTTCTTCGGCAGTAAGCTCCGTCTCTCCCTTGGGAGTAACTTTACCGACAAGAATGTCGCCTGGCCTTACTTCCGCACCTATTCTGATGATGCCCCTGTCGTCAAGGTCTTTCAGCACTTCTTCGCCCACGTTGGGTATATCTCTGGTAATTTCTTCGGGACCCAATTTGGTATCACGGGCATCACATTCATATTCTTCTATGTGAATAGAGGTGAAATAATCTTCTTTGACAAGTTTTTTACTGACTAATATAGCGTCTTCGTAGTTGTAACCTTCCCAGGGCATAAAAGCAACCAATACGTTACGGCCGAGAGCCAGTTCTCCCAGGTCCGTAGAAGGTCCGTCCGCAATAACTTCACCTGCTTCAACCCTAGCGCCTTTTACCACAATCGGTTTTTGGTTCATGCAAGTCCCCTGGTTAGACCTGGTAAACTTCAATAATTTGTAAACATCTTCGTTTCCATCATCGGTTTTTATTCTAATCTCGTTGGCAGTGACTTTAGTTACTACGCCACTTCTTTTCGCAAGGACAACAACACCGGAATCGGTGGCGGCCTTATATTCCATACCCGTTCCAACCAAAGGAGCGTCAGTCCGTAGCAACGGAACAGCCTGCCGCTGCATGTTTGAGCCCATCAATGCCCTGTTGGCATCGTCATTTTCGAGAAATGGTATCAACGCAGTAGCGATACTGACAACTTGTTTAGGAGAAACATCCATATAATCAACGCGGTCAACGGGAACCTTCAGTATCTCATGGCCATGTCTGGCATTAACCTTATCGGTCAGAAACCTTCCTTCTTCGTCCAGAGGAGCGTTGGCCTGGGCAATCACGAAATTATCTTCTTCATCTGCCGTTAAGTACTCTATTTCATTGGTAACTATGCCCTTTTCCTTGTCAACCTTGCGATATGGAGTCTCTATAAAACCGAATTCGTTAATCCGCGCATATGTACTGAGAGATCCTATCAAACCAATGTTGGGACCTTCCGGCGTTTCTATCGGGCACATACGTCCATAGTGGGAGTGGTGAACATCACGAACTTCGAAGCCTGCCCGTTCCCTGCTCAAACCGCCGGGTCCTAAGGCACTAAGCCTTCTCTTATGCGTTAATTCAGCCAAGGGGTTGGTCTGGTCCATAAACTGTGATAGCTGGCTGCTGCCAAAGAATTCCTTGATGGCCGCCACCACGGGTCTGATATTAATTAATACCTGGGGTGTAATGACATCTACGTCCTGAATGGTCATTCTTTCACGCACAACCCGTTCCATCCTGGATAACCCTATGCGGAACTGGTTCTGTAGCAATTCCCCGACAGACCGCAAGCGCCTGTTGCCTAAATGGTCGATATCATCCACTTTACCTTCCCCATCCATCAATTTCAGGGTATAGGCCACAGTAGCAACGATATCTTCTTTGGTTAGATTCCGTACCTCAGGTGGTACATCCAATTTCAGTTTTTTATTTAATTTATACCTACCCACATTAGCCAGGTCGTATCTCTTCGGATCAAAGAACAAAGTCTCCAGGAGTGAACGCGCACTTTCAACAGTGGGAGGTTCGCCCGGACGAAGCCTCTTATATATTTCAACCAAAGCTTCTTCCTCAGAATCAGTATTATCACGTTCCAGGGTCGCCCTAATTCTTTCATCGTCCTGGAACAACTCAAGAATTTTACCGTTGCTACCATAGCCCAAAGCTCTGATTAATACGGTAACAGGCAGCTTTCTGGTCCGGTCAATACGCACAAAAATATTGTCATTGGCATCAGTTTCAAGTTCCAACCAGGCTCCCCGGTTAGGAATGATAGTGGCATTGTAGAGTTTTTTACCTGTAGAATCAATCTGTTCTGAAAAATAAACGCCGGGTGAACGAACTAACTGGCTGACGATAACCCGTTCCGCTCCGTTAATAATAAAAGTTCCCTTTTCTGTCATCAGGGGAAAATCACCCATGAATACTTCCTGTTCCTTTACTTCCCCGGTCTCCTTGTTAATTAGGCGAACTTTTACCCTGAGCGGAGCTGCATAGGTTACGTCCCGTTCCTTACATTCATCTACTGAATATTTGGGTTCGCCGAGAGTATAATCGACAAATTCCAAAATCAGATTGCCAGTAAAATCCTGGATTGGGGAAATATCATAAAACATTTCCCGCAAACCCTCTTTTAGGAACCAGTCGTAGGAGTTCTGCTGAATTTCTATCAGGTTCGGCATGTCGAGAACTTCTTTAATCCTGGCATAACTCCATCTCTCCCGTTTTCCCACCTTTATCGGATAGACCATTAAGAGCTTCACCCCTTGAAAAAAATAAATTCAAACATTTAAAAGCAAGGCTTAAGAAAAACCTCGCTTTACTTTTCTTTGATTTAATTTTGGGAATTGTAAAATAAATCCTCAGGCATCAATCTATTCTTCCCTTAAAGCAGACATATTATGCATCTTTCAGACATAATCCTTATAATGGCAAGGGGTTACGTCCGAACACGATAGCATTGTATAATGGTAACACATTTTGTGTCAAATGTCAAGAACAGCCAATATTTGATTTATACTTTCCCATACGTCCAGTAAGGCACTCAAGAAGAGTGCCTTAATTAACATCACCATATTTAAGCTCTCTATAGTGACGGCATAGGCCATAAGGTTTCTCAAAGGAAAGATCCTTATGGCCTACACACATTGCAGGTGTCAACATGTTAAAGCTATAATGAATTGAGGCACTCAAAATGAGTGCCTTTTTTATTTTTGAATTTACTTAAGTTCTACAGTGGCGCCTGCTTCTTCAAGCTTAGCCTTGATGGATTCGGCTTCTTCCTTGCCAACCTTCTCTTTTACGGGCTTGGGAGCGCCGTCAACCAGCTCTTTGGCTTCTTTCAGGCCAAGACCGGTAATTTCACGGACCACCTTGATAACGTTGATCTTTTTGTCACCGGCAGAAGCCAGAATAACATCAAATTCAGTCTTCTCTTCAGCAGCAGCAGCGGCGCCACCGGTAGCAGCGGGGGCAGCTGCGGCCACAGCTACAGGAGCAGCAGCAGTAACACCGAATTCCTCTTCAAAAGCCTTTACCAATTCAGCTAATTCCAGAACAGTCAAGCCTTTTACAGCTTCTAAAATCTCATTTACTTTAGACATGGTTATTCCTCCTTATATTCATCTTAATAATATTTAATTTCATCTGATAGTTTAATTTGCAAACCCTTTTATTTCGGCCATTTTATGCTTCGGCAGCTTTTTTATCTTTAACCGCATTAAGTACATACACAAAGTTCCGCAATATTCCCTGCAAAGAACCTGCAAAACCATACAACGGTGAACTCATGCCGCCCAGTACTTTGGCAATAAGCTCTCCTTTGGACGGTAGTTCTGCCAGTTCCTTGATTTTTGCTTTATCGATTACTTTGCCGTCAAGGATGCCCACCTTTAATTCTAATTGGTTGTGGGTTTTGGCAAAGTCCGCTAAAATTTTGGCCGGAGCTACCGGGTCTTCCATACCGAAAGCAATAGCCGTGGGCCCTTCCAAGTATGGATCTAACCCTTCAATGCCAAGTTCGCCGGCTGCCCGTTTGGTCAAAGTATTTTTAATGACTTTGAATTCAACTTTGGCTTCCCTGAGCTTGTTACGCAGCTCAGTAATTTCCGCTACATTAAGGCCGCGGTAATCTGTAAGCACTGCTCCCTGAGAATTCTGCAGTTTTTCTTTGACCATGCTGACAATGGCTTCTTTTTCAGGTCTGGCCATAGATACACCTCCTTTAGCTACCTACGGCTGCAAGCAATAAAGACTACAAGGCACAAATAAAAAGCTTTCGGCAGGCACACCGAAAGCTGGAAGGCACAAGTAGATTGTACTGTTCCCAAGCCTCGGGTGGCGGACTATTGTCCATTATGCCATATGGCACCAACTGTCTACAGCCTGTAAGGTATTAATTTGTACAAAAATCATTATACTCTTTTGTGGAATACAGGTCAAGAAATTATTTGGTAACTTTTAATGGGTTTACCTTTATACCGGGTCCCATAGTTGAAGAAACGGTAATACTCTTTAGATAAGTACCCTTTGCTGCCGCCGGTTTGGCCCTGATAAGGGCATCCAATAACGTATTGAAGTTATCGGTAAGCGCTTCGACGGAAAAAGAAACCTTACCAATTGGCGCATGAATAATACCGGCTTTATCAACCCGGTACTCAATTTTACCGGCTTTAATTTCCTTAACAGCCTTCTCAACCTCAAAAGTAACGGTACCGGTTTTGGGGTTAGGCATTAAACCCTTGGGACCGAGGATGCGGCCTAACTTACCGACTGTCCCCATCATGTCAGGGGTAGCCACTACTACATCGAAATCAAGCCAGCCGCCCTGAATTTTTTCAACCATGTCCTCGGCGCCTACGTAATCCGCACCGGCGTTTTCAGCTTCTTTTTGTTTTTCACCTTTAGCAAACACCAGCACCTTAGCGGTCCGCCCTGTTCCATGGGGCAGAACTACAGCGCCGCGAATTTGCTGGTCTGCATGCCTTGGGTCTACTCCCAGGCGCACTGCAACTTCTACGGTTTCATCAAACTTTGCCGGAGCAGTCTTTTTAACTAATTCAAGAGCTTCCTTTGGCTCAAGCAAATTAGTATTGTCAATCAGTTTAGCAGCTTCTTGATATTTCTTGCCGTGTTTCGGCATTATACAAACCTCCCTCGTGGTAATAACGGAATAATCCTCCCACTTGAATCAGTTACGGCCAAGCCGCAATCAGTGGAATAATTAACCTTCAATCTCAATTCCCATGCTGCGGGCTGTGCCCTCAATCATGCGCATAGCCGCTTCAATGGTTACAGCGTTAAGATCTTTCATTTTCAATTCTGCAATTTCCCTTATCTTGTCACGACCTAATTTGGCAACCTTCTTCTTGTTTGGTTCGCCAGATGCAGTCTCAATGCCGGCAGCTTTCTTTAAAAGTACCGCGGCAGGTGGGGTTTTGCAAACGAAAGTGAAAGACCTGTCTTCGTAAACTGTTATTTCAACTGGAATAATTAAGCCTGCCTGATTGGCCGTTCTTTCGTTATACTCCTTGCAAAACTGCATGATATTTACCCCGTGCTGACCCAATGCCGGTCCTACAGGGGGAGCTGGTGTGGCTTTTCCGGCGGGCACTTGCAGTTTAATCATTCCGACTACTTTCTTTGCCATGTTATCCACCTCCTTATATACAATGTGGTAAGACGGGTGTTGACACCCTCCCACTTACAAGCAACTTATAACCTCTCTACCTGACCGTATTCCAGTTCTACGGGAGTTTCCCGACCGAACATGGAAACCAAAACCTTTATTTTACCTTTATCAGGATAGATCTCTTCAATGCTGCCAATGAAATTTTCAAAGGGTCCCGAAGTAACCCGTACATTTTGGCCGAGTTCAAAATCGATTTTTGCCCGGGGCTCTTCAACACCCATTTGCCTGAGAATATGCCTAACTTCTGCCTCATGAAGGGGGATCGGTTTGGAGCCACTGCCAACAAATCCCGTAACACCGGAAGTGTTGCGCACAACATACCAGGAATCGTCCGTCATAATCATTTCCACGAGTACATAGCCCGGAAAAACTTTTCTTTTGGCAACCTTCTTTTTCCCGTCTTTAATTTCAACTTCGTCTTCCATGGGAACTAAAATCCGGAAGATCTTGTCTCCCATATTCATAGACTCTATTCGTTTTTCCAGGTTTGCCTTCACTTTATTTTCATAGCCGGAATACGTATGTATAACGTACCACTGTTTTTCCATAACACAAGGGACCCAAAAAAGCTGGCCCCTCACCCCCTCGAGAGTTATTTGATTACAAGGGATAGAACTTTGCTCAGTAAAGTGTCAACTACAAAGATAGCCGATCCAACAATGAAGACGGAAACTAAAACCACACCGGTAAAAGCAACAAGTTCCTTCCTGCCCAGCCAATTAACCTTCTTCAACTCAGTCCAAGCGCCACGCAAGAATTTTTTTGCCCTGGCAATAAAACTGCCTTTATTGGCCGAAGCCACAACAGCAGCTCCTTTAGGCGCAGGTTTTTTCGCAACATCCTTTACCGGCTTGTCTTCCTTGGCAGGTTTTTTGGCTACTTTGTTTTTTGTTTTATTTTTGTTTTTTACATCCTCCGGGGTATCCGGAACTTTTTTGGCTTCCACCATTTATCCCACACATCCTTAACAAAAATCCCGTGTTTGATTACTTGGTTTCTTTATGCACGGTATGAGTCTGACAAGTCGGACAATATTTCTTGATTTCCAGTCTTTCAGGATTGTTCTTTTTGTTTTTATTTGTCTGGTAGTTTCTATTTTTACAGGTTGTACAAGCCAGGGTAATACCTACTCTCATTTTATACACCTCCCAAACACTGCGGCTTATAAACTTGATATCAGTTCAATCAGCCAATAAATTAAAATAAATTAAAATAAACTATTTAAAACAAGGCAGTAAAATTGAAGGCCTAAATTTGCCCGTTACCTTAACAATTTATCATAATTCAAATGGCGTGTCAATACTTTCAATTAGGAGCTGTACATATGGTAAAAACGTTTGTAATATTATGTATAATGTTTACATAAGGTTATTTTAACTGTATTTCCATATTTTTATAACCGGTTTTTAAAATTTCCCTCTAAATGTTTAAAAAGGCCAAGGGCCTTTTTAAACATTACTTTCCAATTTCTTTTTTCAGCTCGGCATAGGTATCCAGAACAAAAGAAGTATAGGCTGCGCCCGGACCCCCGTTCATCAAGATGGCTACCCCGCATGCCTCAATAATCTCCTGCAGTTCAATATTCATGTCGATAGCGCTTTTCAGGTACTTACTTATACAATAGCTGCACTGCTTGGAAACAGCGATGCCAAGTCCAATCAATACTTTTTCCCTACTGGTAAGCGCACCTTCTGCAAGGGCTGCATCATGTACCTTCTTAAAGTTAGCCATTAAATCAGGAAGCATACCTGCAATCTTCTTTTGGTTTTCTTCCAGTTTTTTCAACGTATCAACAGGCATCTAACCACCTCCTATTCGGCGTCAAAAGGAACCAGGTAAATTTTATCTCCTTCTTTTCTCCCCTTCAACAATTCGCAGTGTCTTAAAACAGCAAATTGTTTATCAAGCTCCCATTCGGCCAGTTTGAATTTTTTGGCCAGTTCCGGTTTGGTAACTTTACCCTGCTGCCTTACGTAATTATATATGTCCTTTTGCAACTCTGTTAACCCTTCCGTTCCAGTTTGCCCGGCTATAGCCCGGCTTTTCTTGGCGGAATGTACCGCCGCCACATCACAGGACCGCGGCGGCTCGATAGCTCCTATATAACAATCCTCACAAAGCGTCTGACCATAAAAATCGTAACTTTCACCCTCCGGGATCATATCACCGCATCTGGAACATTTCATTGTCTAAACCCCTCCTTTTTATTTCGAAAATACCAGGCAATTGATAAGACAATTGCAGCCATTCATCCCTCCTTTAAATGTAACGTATTTTTTTCAGTTTTGCTTTCAGATCTACAAGCTCTTCCTCTGAAAACTTACGGCCCAGCCAGTTATTAAACTCAGCGGCAATAAACTCCAACTTTTCTTGCATACTCCGTCCCTTATCGGTTACAAACAATATACTGGCCCTGCGATCAACAGGATTTATTGCTCTTTCGATTAGGCCCATCCTTTCCAGACGGTCCACAATACCTCCAATAGTAGTCCTATCAGCATCCATCAATTCACCCAATTGAATTTGGTTGATGCCGTCCTTTTTCCATAGAAAGGCCATAGCCGCAAACTGCGGTGGAGTAAGATTATATGGCTCCAACCTCGTTTTAAATTCATTAAAGGCCTTTTTATGAGACTTGGCCAGCAGGAAACCAAGACTATTCTCAATGTCAAACAATGCCAACTCTCCCATCATTATCTGTATAAACTCAGTGTGCTGATTATCAGTATGCTGATTATATTTTACCATACTCTTCTTTAACGTTTCAACTAAAAAGCACCATTACGCCATCCTTAAATTGGCTATCCTTTTTCCTATCCACTATAACAGAAGGCAAAAGTGGCTAGGTATTAAAATCCCTAGCCACTTTGGTCAGCAAACCCTGTTTGAGACAGCCCATGTTCAAACTTTAATATTTTTTACTCTTTGATAGCTGATACAACACCGGCTCCTACTGTACGGCCACCCTCCCGGATAGCAAAGCGGAGTCCTTCTTCGATAGCAATCGGGGTAATCAATTCAATGTCCATCTTTACATTGTCCCCAGGCATTACCATCTCTACGCCCTCAGGTAACTTTACTACTCCGGTCACGTCTGTTGTACGGAAGTAAAA
>NZ_JBSQAT010000028.1:0-17926 GCF_059412445.1 Thermincola sp. GK-1 | reverse complement strand
GGGCCACCTGCTGGGTGGCTTTGGTCGCTTCTTCTGCGTTGGATGCTAATTCTTCGCTGGTGGCAGCAACGGTCTGGCTGGTGGTATTTATCTGTTGAATAATGTGCTTCAAGTTGTCTACCATGGTTTTGAAGGCGCTGCCGAGAGCTTGTATTTCATCGCCGGATTTGATATCGGGTACGCGTACTGTCAGATCACCTTGAGCAATTTCACCGGCTACGTTCGTCAGGGTTATTACCGGTTTTGATATGCTTCTGCCGAAGAAAATGCCGATTGATGTGCCCAGAAGCAAAGCCACAGCAGATACGCTATAAGTTACTGCTTTAGCAGTATTGGTTGCGTTTTTGGCCGTGTTAACGTTTTCTGTTATCAGACTATCGTTTAACGCAATCAGTTCGGCCGAGGCTGCTTTGAACTCTTTAATAGCTTTGGCGGCAGCGTCGATATATGGCTGGGCTGCCGCATCGTTATGTACTCGGTAATAATCAATAATTTTTAAGCCGTTACTATAATAAGTTTCTTCAGCTTCAGTGATTTTTTCAAATAGTTCCCTTCCCTTTGCTGTGGTAAGTAACTGTTTTGTCTGAATCTTCAATTTATCTATTTCACTTTTATTATTTTTCAGTTCCTCTACACTGCTCTCTTTTCTGTAAATCATAAAACCCCGTACCTGGACAATTTCCTCTTGAATAAGGCTGTCCAATTTCATCAAAGCTACCGTAACCGGAAGTCTTTTTTCCAGTACATAGCCGTATTCTTTCTCCTGGTTTTTCAGACCAAATAGACCTGTCGCGGCTACTCCTGCTAGTAGAACTAACACTACTACAAAACCCAGTAAAATTTTCGCCATCAGCTTTAACTTCATTTTTCTCTCCTCCCTTTGCAGATAGTAATATTAGATCAGGGCAATTTACAGGAAATTAAAGTCAACCTTGCAGTGAGATGGGACCTCCTTTCATATGAAAATTTTCTAAGTAAATTACCCCAAAAAACAAAAAACACCCTTCGGTACCATTCAGCCCCAAAAAGGGCCGGTTGGAACCGTGGATGTTTTACAACTGGGAATCCGGTAACTTTGTACTGTGTTCCCTAAATATTTAAAGCCTGCTTGCAGGGCAAACAGGCCAATTTCCAGAGTTGGCAGCCCTGCGGTCATAGCAACCGGGCAGTTGCAAAATCATATGGTTGCCAACTGCTGCTGTGCCTTAGACCCATAGCTTTGCGTCACTGTCTTTCGACAAGTTTGCTTTTGTCAGTCGCATATTACCAAAACTAACACATACTTATTTTGGTAATAATATTCAACAATAAAGGACAAAATCCTTCAAAATACAACAAAGTTATAAAGGCTTATTTAAAATTACCAAGCAGACTGCCGAATTATCTGGAATGTCCAGGTGGAAGGTGAGGTGGACAATTTCCCTGCCGACAGTCTCTTCTACCATGGCAATAAAGCCCTTTTTTTTGAGTTCAAATAAGCTTGTCCGATAGGCTGTAATCGTATCAGTGTGTTGCCACTCCCAAAGTTCCAGTTCCACTTTTCTTAAAATTCCGGAGAACTGCATGACAATTATATCTTCATAAATTTTAATGTTTAGTTGATCTGGGCCTTTGGCAAACAGTTCTTTAAAAAACTTTTTTGTGTTGGCCAGCAGGGTATGCCCATAATACTTGATTACATCTGAGGACATGAAAAAACCTCCTGGTCTGTAAATATAAATCCGTCTTAGCATGGTATTCCCGTAAAAAACAAAAAAGCACCCTTCGTACCATTCAGTGCCTGGAACCGGTTGGTACGCCGAATGCCTTTTGCGGAATTCCCGAGAGCCTGGCTCAGGCTTTCCATGCAATGAATAAAGCATGGAATAAATTTCGACAAAATCCTGGGTTTCCCTGCAAACCATTATTTTTCTGATTTATTGTTCTTCTCCGGCCCCTTCTATAGTGGGCATATCCACCGGTTTGTTAAAATCATAATAATTGAAGGTCATATCGGCTACGATTTTTATTTCCTGTTCACCCATTTTCAAACCGGTTTTCTGCCTGAGATCCACCCGGTGTATAAAATTGGTGTCCGGGTTAACATAAAGAGTGTACTCCTGAACAATAGTCATACCCTTGATGAGCTGTTTGATGGTTTCTATCTGTTCGTCTGAGGCGTGGGAGTTGCTCGTAAGCTGTTTGGAAATTAATGCTTTCAGCTTATCGGGGTCAGCGGATGTTTTAACAACGGAAGTTTCAATGCCGTTAATTTTTTTAGACCCTGCAATTTCGCACGGACCTGCGATGGCGGCGAGATTTTTTAATATCTGCGCTGCATTTTGACTTTGACCGGGTTGCTGAAAATTACTTAAATTAGGAGGGGCCAAATAGGGTTGCCATTCTGTTCCGCTTACTCTGGTAAAGACTTTGCCTGAATTGTTTACATATAGTTCCATGTTCTGGGTCTGGTCCATAGTACCCAGGTCCGTTTTCATGTATAACTGACCGGGGGCTTTAAAACTTCCTGCGTATTTTATTTTTCCTGAGCCCTGCAGACCTCCCATGTTCATTATTGCTATACCGTTAAACTTATATGAACTGACATCGGAATTCATGGTCTCAAGAGAGTTTTCCAACAAACTATCGGCAGAACTGCTGCAACCGGCAGCCAAAAAAATGAATGCGATTGCCAGAGTCGAAACAATGTATTTGAAAAATTCAGTATATTTACACTCTCGCATTGACTGCACCTCCTAAAGTTGTTATAATAAAAATTCTATACCGGAGAAACTAAATCCTGCACGGAATTTTCTTTTCCGGTACTGGCCGGCTATTCATTCTCATTGGAAATAATATGAGAGGAAACCGATTAAAATACTGAAAAAAGGATTTTATGCAAAACCTTTGTCAGTACAGGAAAAACCTGTTGTGGAGAAAAGGAAAAACCCCCGCGGATGTCGAATTAAATTTTATGTTTTGCCCAAAAGGAGGAATGGAATGAAGGACCAGAAAGTCATAGCCATTGATGGGCCCGCCGGGGCAGGGAAAAGTACTGTAGCCAAAAAGGTTGCCGAGAAACTGAATTATATTTATATTGATACGGGGGCTATGTACCGGGCCGTAACCATTAAGGCGCTGAACCAGGGGGTAGCTCTTTCCGATGTTGATGCTATTGTGAAGCTGGCGGAAAATACTGATATAAAATTTGTTTACGATGAGAAGGGTAACCAACGGGTTATCATGGACGGTCAGGATGTCAGTGAAGCGATCAGGACCCCTTTGGTGACCAACAATGTCTCCGAAGTGGCTGCCATACCGGGCGTACGGCATGCAATGGTGAAGTTGCAGCGCGAAATGGCTGCCAACCAGGGCACTGTTATGGATGGCCGTGATATTGCCAGCTATGTGTTACCCAATGCCGATTTTAAGTTTTTTTTAACGGCTTCTCCGGAAATTAGGGCTGCCAGGCGGCAGAAAGACCTGTTCGCGCAGGGGTTTGAAGTAAGCCTGGAACAGTTGACCCGGGAAATTATCGAGCGCGACCGTAAGGATTCGCAGCGGGAAATGGCCCCGCTTACGCGGGTTCCGGAGGCAGAATTAATTGATACTTCGAACATTACGGCCGACCAGGTAGTTGACCTGATAATTTCGCGCGTTTTAGAGGGGGACAAACCTTGATTTACCGTGTGGCCTGGGTATTGGTTTTGGCGTTTTTAAAAATAGCCGCCGGATTCAAAATAATTGGGCGTGAGAACCAGGTTCCCAGCGGCCCTGTTATCGTGGTATCCAATCATGTCAGTAATTGGGACCCATTAGCCTTGGGTACCGCTTTAACCAGACAAGTACATTTTATGGCCAAGGATGAATTATTCCGGAATTTTTTGCTGGCCTGGTTACTGCGAAAGCTCGGTGTAATTCCTGTCAAACGGGGAAGAACGGCGAAAAGCGCTATTGTTGAATCGCTGAAAGTTCTTAAAAAAGGAGAGGTGCTCGGAATATTTCCCGAAGGTACAAGAAACATAACCGGCGAAATACTCAAACCTAATGCGGGCGCAGTTATGCTGGCTCTGCGGGCAAGAGCCCCCATACTGCCGGTGGCTTTGTCCGGTACGCGGGAGTTCAGGAAAATGAAAGCCATTATTGGAAAACCTATTTATCTGGACCAGTATTATGATGAAAAACTGGATAAAGAACAAATTGATAAAATCAGTGAAGATATAATGAATAACATTCGGCAATTATTAAAAACGGCCTAGGAGTGATTGGGTTTGGAGTTTATTTTGGCTCCCAAAGCAGGGTTCTGCTTTGGAGTAAAAAGAGCATTGGACATTACATTAAAAACTGCTAAAGAACATGCCGGGCCTATTTATACATTGGGGCCGCTTATTCACAATCCGCAAGTTGTTCAGCAGTTGGAACAACGAGGCATCAAAGTAGCCGAAGACCTGTCTGACATTCATGAAGGCACTTTGGTTATCCGCTCCCATGGCGTGGCGCCTGATGTACTGGAAGAGGCTGCCAGCAAAGGACTACAGGTTATCGATGCCACCTGCCCTTTTGTAAAAAAGGCGCAGGAATTGGCTAAGAAAATGCAGGCGGAAGGCCGCTTGGTGGTGGTGATTGGTGATAAGAAGCACCCAGAGGTAGCCGGCATTATCGGTTGGACCGGTAACAGGGGGGTTGTGGTGGAAAATCCGGAGGAAGCAGAAAAGATTGAAACAGGATCTCCTATCGGAGTTGTCTGCCAAACAACTCAGCCCGAACAAAATTTTGAAGAAACCGTACGCATTTTGCAAAATAAAGGCACTGATATAGTAGCCCATAATACTATTTGCCATGCTACAAGGGAACGGCAGGATTCGGCCATTAATGTGGCAGAATCAGTAGATGTCATGATAGTGATAGGCGGCAGGAACAGCGCCAATACAAAAAAACTTGCCCGCCTGTGTGAAGAAACAGGAACCCCGACCTATCATATAGAAACGGCTGCGGAATTGCAGCAGGATTGGTTTAAAGGGGCAAAAAAAGTGGGGCTGACGGCTGGAGCGTCAACTCCGGGCTGGATTATCGAGGAGGTTAAGAGAAAGATGGAAGAGATGACCAACAGGGATGAAGGGATGAACATGGAAAAAGCTCTGCAGTTTAAAGCTTTTCACCCCGGTGATATGGTAACTGGTACTGTGGTGCAGGTGAACGATGACGAGGTTATGGTTGATGTAGGCGGCAAATCGGAAGGGGTTATTCCGCTAAGAGAAAGTTCCTGCTGCAATCATAATAACCTGAAGGAATTGTTCACAGTAGGGGACCAGGTGAAGGTAGTTGTGCTGAAGGCCCAGGATGATGAAGGCAAAATAATTTTATCCAAGCGGAAAGCCGATGCTGAACTCACTTGGGGATGCCTGGAAGAGGCATTTGATTCGGGGACTCCTGTAGAAGGTACTGTCAGGGAAGTTGTCAAGGGCGGTTTGCTGCTGGATTTGGGCGTCCAGGGATTTATGCCTGCCTCTTTGGTTGAGAGGTCATATGTGGAAGATTTAAACCAGTATTTAGGCCAGAAGTTAAAGGCTAAGATTATCGAATTGCGAAGGGATGCCCGCAAGGTGGTCCTGTCCCGTAAAGCTATTCTGGAAGAAGAGGCGCAGGCGAAAAAGGCGGAAACTTTAAGAAACCTGCAGCCGGGACAGGTTGTGAAAGGTACTGTTAAAAGGTTGACAGATTTCGGCGCTTTTGTTGATATCGGAGGTATTGACGGACTCCTTCACGTTTCTGAAATGGCATGGTACAGGGTGGGACACCCTTCCGAGGTGGTCAAGGAAGGTGACCAAATTGAGGTATTCATTCTTGATGTGGACAAAAATACCGAGAAAGTATCACTGAGCCTCAAAAAAGTATTGCCCAACCCCTGGGATACTGTTGCCGAAAAGTACCCAGTAGGGTCAATAGTAGAAGGAAAAGTGGTACGTTTGGCGCCCTTTGGCGCTTTTGTGGAACTGGAACCGGGGGTTGACGGTCTTGTTCACATCTCCCAACTGGCCAATCGCAGGGTGGCCAATTGCTCGGAAGTTGTCTCGGCGGGAGATATGGTCAAAGCCAAAGTAATTGAAGTGGATGCGGAAAAGAAACGCATCAGTTTAAGCATGAAAGAAGTTGAAGAGAACAATGAGGCTTGTGAAATAAAAGAAATGCTGCAGAACCAGGATAACGAACCGGGCCCGACCCTAGGCGATGTCTTCGGGGGGCTGTTCAAAAAAGAATATAAAAAGGAGGATGAAGTGGAACCGGCCAGCGAGTAGGACGCCGGGGGAAAACGTGTGGATTGCTTACTATAGTTGGGCTTTTAACCTTAAGGTTAAAGGCCCTTTCTTATTGGGTATATTTAGCTGCTACCAGGGGAAACCTACTTTACAGGTAAAAGGTTGAAAAGTGAAAGGAGAGTTCATTATGCCCAGATTTCCAATAGGAGTATTGATTCTTATCGTTTCATCCGTACTGATTTACTTTGGTCTGGCTCACCGGGTACTGGACAGGTTGCGCATATCGGACAAAACAGCATTGGCTGTAATCGGCGCCATGATTGTAGGAAGTTTTATCAACATACCCATTCCCGGTGCAGTACCGACCAGTATTAATGTCGGTGGAGGATTAATACCGCTTGGCTTATGTATATATCTGCTGGTTAAAGCCGGAACCTCCAGGGAGTGGGTCAGGGCGCTGGTAGCTTCCGTAATAACGGGCGGAGCGCTCTATTATGTTTTCAGTATAGCTACCAGAGGCGCTATAGAAGGTTCTTTAGGTTTCCTGAACTCGGTTTATATTTACCCCTTAATTGCCGGTATCATCGCCTATATAGCGGGACGTTCCAGAAGAGCGGCTTTTGTGGCGGCGACTCTAGGCGTTTTATCACTTGACATCATCAATTATTTTTATCTGCGGACTACAGGGACGCCCGGCCGGGTCTTTATAGGCGGAGCAGGCGCCTTTGATTCTATCGTATTGGCCGGCATTGTGGCAGTCCTTTTGGCAGAATTAATCGGCGAAACAAGGGAGCGGTTGCAGGGCGGCCCAGCTTCCGAAGGCAGACCCAAAAAGCTTTTGAAATCCCTGCAAAACGCCGAATACGCCAATGCTTTGGGCGTCAAGCCGGAAGAAACGGGGTCTGACCAAAAGGACGATAAAAAGGGGGATCAACATGAATAACTGGAAAAACCTGCGCCTGATATGGGGCATAGTGTTGCTTGGCTTAGGTTTAAGCATTATCAGTTACGCTACCGCTATGACCATAATTGATACCCATGGGCCGATGGTTGCTTATACCGTTGCCGAAAAACTGGGTATCGGCCAGATATGGGAAAAAGAGCTAAAAGTAGGGGAATACATCACCATTGTAGATGAAAGAACCAACGAGGTACTGGATAAAATATCCCGGCAGGTTTACCGCGGGGACAAAATTATTACCGAAGACAACCGGGAATATGAGGTCATAAATGTAAAAGGAAACCGGGCCATGGCCAGGAAGTTGGGAATGGCCAAAGGTGTGGTATGGAAACCTGAATGGGATGAATATGCTACTTTACCTGTGGCGAGAGGTGAAATGGCTGTTCAGGGTAACAAGAAAGCCCAGATAGGTATTTATTACACGCATTCTGACGAGTCGTATGTGCCCACCGACGGAAGCGAATCTATTCCCGGGCGGGGCGGCGTCATGAAAGTAGGAACTGCCCTGGCTGAAGAGCTGCTCAAAAAAGGAGTAAGTGTCGTTAATGACAAGACGTCTCACGAGCCCCATGATTCAATGGCATATCACAGGTCCCGGAGAACAGCCGTCGAACTTCTGAAAAAAAGGCCCATCGCTTTGATAGATGTACACCGCGACGGAGTTCCGGATCCTGACTATTATAATGATAAAATTGACGGTGAAGATGTCACCAAACTGCGCTTAGTGGTGGGACGGCAGAACCCCAATATGGCAACAAACCTGGAATTTGCCAAAAAAGTTAAAGCATATGTGGATAGAGCAAAGCCCGGTTTAATTAAAGAAATATTCATCGGCCATGGCAATTACAACCAGGATTTGGGGCCAAAAGCTATGCTTATTGAGGTTGGAACTCATACCAATTCAAGGTTTTTTGCCGAAAACGGAGCAGCCCTTTTTGCGGAAGCCTTGCCTAGGGTACTGAATTTGCAGGCGGCTCAAAAGGCTCCCGGAGGTATAACAAATCCTCTGTCGGACACCCGGCCCGAATCCAGGAGTGCATGGACTACTCTGGCGTGGATTTTGGGTATAGTATTGGTAGGAGCGGCAGTCTTTCTCTTTATTAGCACAGGCAGTGTTAAAGGGGTTAAATCCAAACTGGGTGAAATAACAAAGACGGAATTTGCCAACTATCTTGGTGACGGAAAAACAGAGGAAGCTGCCAATCAAGATGGAACGAAGGATCCGAAAGATAAACAGAAGCGATAAACACTAATTTCTTGACATACCGAACTCATATACGTGATGAAATTGAAATGGGGAATGAGTTGTGATTCAGTACGGGGTAACCTATGCAGTTGGATTAATTTTCGGAACTTTGGCAAGAATATTAATGCTTAGGTCCGATTACAGACAGTATCCCGGTTACCCCCATGGATATGTTACCCATATTTCCCTCGGTTTCATTGCCGCAGCTATTGGAACTATAGCCATACCAGCAATCGCAGAAAAGGAATTTGCTGCAGTAACTTTCCTGGCTTTAGCCGCCCAGCAGTTTCGGGAAATTCGCAACATGGAACGGGAAAGTCTCGCTGCTCTGGAAGAAGCAGAATTGGTACCAAGAGGTCTTGATTATATAGAAGGAATAGCCAGAGTATTTGAATCCCGTAACTACCTGGTAATGGTTACTGCACTTGTGGCAAGCGGAACGCACTTTTTTACACACTCAGTCTATCTTGCTGCCTTGGCCGGGGGAATTTCTATTATAATCTCCATAGTATTGTCCAAAGGCCGGGTTATAGGTGATATCGCAGAAGTAGTGCCCGCTGAATTAAAATTCAAAGGAGCTTTGTTGCAAGTTGCGGACATTGATATCATGAACGTCGGCCTTCCCCATATGCGGGAAAAAATATTAAGGGACGGGTTGGGGGTTTTAATTAAGCCCAAACATGATAACGCCAGGGCTACTTTGCATAATATGGGACAGCGACAGGCCATTGCTCACGTAGCAGCGACCATCTTGGGCGTGAAAAAGGATGTTGATGTACCTGAATTTACCCCGATGCTTAGGAAAAATGTGGATACAGGCGCCATAGCCCTTTTTATTGTGCCGGCTGAAAAAGACATGGTGAGCCTTTTGTTTGCTGTGAACAGGGTTCCGGTTTTAGAAAGTGCCCGCCGAGCGCCTTTGAAAACCAGGGCCGGTAGAATGGCAGCAGACTAAGGAGGGATGCCTTATATCCAGGGAAAAATTTCTGGCTGTGGTAACCATGAACAAGGAAGCGGTGGGGGGCGATATTCCCATTTTTTTTGCTTCTGACCAGGAGGAATTAAGCCGTATAGCAAGTACTCTGGCCCAGGTGCTGAAAGCAATGGTGCATGATATGGGCAACGGGGTCTATATTATTGTCCGGCATTAATAAACCTCGGTAGGTGATAAGGCTGAAAATAATTTATCATTGCTTTGGAGGGTCTCATTCATCTGTTACAGCTGCCGCAATACATGTGGGTATACTTCCGGTTGACCGGATACCCACCCGGGAGCAGTTGGAGCAGGTGCCATATTTCGACAGGCAGGTAAACAAAGACCACGGCCATTTGCGGTTAATGGGCATTGACGAATATGACAATGAAATATACATCATAGGCCGGCGAAATACCCATAAAGAATTTGAAAGTATAATCATGAACTTAGCTGAACTTTTTGAGTTTGCTGATGACATACACCTCGTTAACTGTATGCCATACGTAAACTGGAAGATGGTAGTGGGCGGATATACGTCCCGGCGCTTAAAGCTGGTCAGTATCGGCAGACCGATAATTGTAAAAGGAGTCCAGTATTCCTATTTGAAAATTGCCAGTTTGGTCCAAAACGTAAAGGTGCAAATAGCAGCGGCAAATAAAAAAAATATTACCCGGAACCTGTAGTCAGACTGGCAGGCGTATATTGCAAGGGATTCACAAAATAAGGGGGAGCAGGGGGGAATGAAAATCATATATTATTGTTCAACGGGATTAGGCGCTTCAGCGGTTGCTGCGGCGCTTCATGTTGGAATAATTTCGCCTGACAGGTTCCCGGCACCAGAAGAATTGGGAAGGCTGTCTTTTTTTAGTAAAGAGCAAAAAGAGAAAGCAGGCCCCGTTTACTATATAGGCCGGGATGCCTGGGGCAACATGGTATATTCTTTGGGAATTAAAAAGGAAAAAAGCTTGTTGATAAAAACCATTAAGGACCTGATGGAAATCTACGGTAAAAACAATCAATACCTGCTGGTTGATGCTACTGACGCAAATAATTATCTGACCAAGTGGGGGCGGCAGTTTCCTGGTAAACTAGGCCTCCTCTTTTACGTACTGGGAATAAAAAAGAATTACAAAAAACTTGCCGGCCTGGTTAAGGAAGTGCAGTCCTCTTTGCATTAAGCTTACTTGACTTATTCTATTTCTTGGTAGATAATGATGAAGAGCAACCGGCCAGGAGGTGCCAACCAATGCAAAAACAGGGAGCGCTTATAAATTATGTGGAACCGGACAGTATTGCTGCGGAAGCAGGTTTAGAAAAAGGGGATGTTATCAGGTCCGTCAACGGGAATCCTGTAACTGATTTAATAGACTATAAATTTTTAACGACTGATGAATTTTTGGAAATTGAAGTCCTAAAAAAAAGTGGAGAAGAATGGATTATAGAAATCGATAAAGAGTTTGACGAAGATTTGGGTTTGGGTTTTGAAACGGCTACTTTTGACGGCATTATTTCCTGCCAAAACAGGTGTGTATTTTGTTTTGTTGATCAGATGCCCGCAGGAATGCGAAAGAGTTTATATATAAAAGACGATGATTACAGGCTATCATTTTTGCAGGGTAATTTTGTAACGCTGACCAACCTTACGGCTGAAGCCATGCAGAGGATAATCAACATGCGTTTAAGTCCTCTGTACATTTCTGTTCATACAACCAACCCTGATTTACGGGTAAAAATGCTGCGCAACAAAAAAGCGGCCCGGGTCATGGAGCAGTTACAACAACTGGCAGATGCCGGAATAGAGATGCATACCCAGATAGTCCTCTGCCCCGGTATCAACGATGGCGCTGAGCTGGATAGAACGCTGGACGATTTAACCGGCTTCTGGCCGGCCGTTCAATCCGTAGCCATTGTACCTGTGGGACTTACCGGCCATCGGGCTGGGCTCACGGAATTAAGAACGGTGACACCGGAAGAGGCCCGAGACCTGATTAACCGTATTAATTCCCGCCAACAGGAGTTGCGCCGAAAAACAGGCAAAACCCTGGTTTATTTATCCGATGAGTTTTACCTGAAGGCACAGATGCCAATTCCGCCATCGGAGCACTATGATGATTTTGCCCAATTGGAAAACGGAGTAGGCATGGTCAGACTGTTATACGAAGACTTTGCAATGGCCCGGAAGAATATTCCGGATAAAATAAATCCACCCAGGAAGGTAATATTGGCAACGGGCATCCTGGGGGAACAGGCCATTAAACCCATGATAGAAGAGCTGAATGAGGTGAAGGGGCTCTGGATTGATATTTTTTCCGTACAAAACAGGTTTTTTGGCGGAGCTGTAACAGTAACCGGCCTGGTGACCGGGTCCGATATTATTCATGCCTTCAGGGAAAGGGATTTGTCTGGAGATTTGCTGGTCATTCCTTCTGTTATGTGTAAAAAGACAGAAGCGGTCTTTTTAGATGACCTTACCCCGCAGGACCTGGAAAGGCGATTGGGGATAAAAGTTTCCTTGATCGATATTTCAAATGGATTGGATGGGTTTTTGGATGTTTTATTCAACAGGAGGGAACGTGATGGCTAAACCTATTGTTGCTATCGTTGGCCGGCCTAATGTAGGTAAGTCTACCCTGTTTAACCGTATAGCCGGTAGCCGAATTGCTATTGTGGAAGACAAACCCGGGGTAACAAGAGACAGAATTTATAAAGATGCTGTCTGGTTGGATAAAGAATTTACCCTGGTTGATACCGGGGGCATAGAGTTTCGTGACGATAAAGGTTCTATGTCGGATTTGATACTCCAACAGGCGCGTCTGGCCATCGAGGAAGCCGAGGTTATCCTGTTTGTGGTTGATGCCAGAAGCGGCCTTACAGCGACCGATGAAGAAGTGGCCAGGATGCTGCGTAACACTAAAAAACCGGTCATATTAGTAGCCAATAAAGTCGAGGATTTTACCGGCAACATGGATGTTTACGATTTTTACAGGCTTGGCCTGGGTGACCCGATTATGGTTTCGGCAAGTCACGGCTTAAATGTTGGCGACTTGCTGGATGAAGTTGTTAAACACTTGCCTGAGTATGCTGCTGAGGAATATGGCGACGATGTGATTAAAATTGCCGTCATCGGCAGGCCAAACGTGGGCAAGTCTTCGATAGTTAATGCCCTTCTTGGTGAGGAACGGGTTATAGTGAGCGATGTGGCCGGAACCACCAGGGATGCCATTGACACCTATTTTGAAAGGGGAGGCCAAAGATATCTGCTTATTGATACGGCGGGGATGAGAAAGAAAGGAAAAATTGATGAACCTACCGAAAGGTATAGTGTGCTGCGGTCATTAAAAGCGGTGGATCGGTCTGACGTAGTACTGATGATGATTGACGCTCAGGAGGTAGTAACAGAACAGGACAAAAAGATTGCCGGGTATGCCCACGAAGCGGGTAAAGCCATGGTACTGGTTGTAAATAAATGGGACTTAATTAAAAAAGACGACAAAACCACTTTACGGTATACGGAAGAAATTCGGCAGGAGCTTGGCTTTGTGCAATACGCGCCCGTTATTTTTGTGTCCGCCCTTACCTGGCAAAGGGTGCCGCGCATATTGGATTTGGTTAATTACGTGGCGGAACAGCACGCTATGCGGGTATCCACCAGTAACCTGAACGATCTGGTTCAGGAGGCGGTGCGCCTGAATCCGCCGCCTTCCGATAAGGGGCACCGGCTAAAAATCCTGTACATTACTCAGGCAGGAGTTAAGCCTCCGACATTCATTATATTTGTGAATGATCCGGAATTGATGCATTTTTCCTATCAGAGGTACCTGGAAAATCAACTACGGGCTACCTTTGGTTTTGAAGGGACTCCTATACGGATGGTCATTAAAAAGCGGAAGGAGGACTGAAAAATTGAAATTTGCCGTGTTGTTGCTGAGTTACCTGCTGGGGTCAATTCCGGTGGGGTACATAGTCTGTAAGCTGGGAAAAGGCATTAATATTATGGAGCACGGCAGCGGGAATATAGGTTTTACCAATGTCCTGCGGGTGGCCGGACCATTATATGGGGCTGTCGTCTTATTGGGTGATACGGGCAAGGGTATGCTTGCCACTTACCTTGGACTGAAATACGGCATTCAGTGGGGGATACTTGGCGGTATTGCGGCCATGCTGGGTCATAGCTTTTCAATCTTTCTGAAGTTGCGCGGCGGTAAACTGGTGGCGACGGGCTTGGGTGTGTTAATTATACTGGCGCCCAAAGTTGCTTTAACGGCGTTGGCTGTTTGGTTGATAACCCTGGCCTTTACCAGGTATGTTTCCCTGTCATCTATCCTGGCCGGCATCAGTGTGCCTATAGCCATGCTGGCCTATCAGGAGCCTCTGCCAATGGTTGTCTTTGGTGCCTTCGCCGCAGGGTTTGTGGTGATCCGGCACAAGTCCAATATCAGGAAGTTGATGGCCGGACAGGAATACAAAATCGGTCAGAAAGTCGATCCGAAATAAAAGGGGGAGAGCTGATGCCAGAGCAAATTGCTGTGATCGGTGCCGGAAGTTGGGGTACAGCGCTGGCTGTTGTACTGGCCAAAAACGGGCACACCGTCGAGTTAATCTCCAATAATCCCGAACAGATTGAAGAAATAAGGGAAACCGGGGAAAACAGCGCTTACCTGCCCGGCGTTAAAGTACCGTCCGGAATTTATGTGCATGGAGATATGGAGGAAAGTGTCAAAAAGGCCGGTATTGTATTGCTGGGTATACCATCCCATGCGGTGAGGGAAGTAGTCCGGCAAATTAAACCTTATCTGAATAGCGACAAAATAGTGGTTAATGCTGCTAAGGGGCTGGAAGAAAATACCATGTTACGCATGAGCCAGGTATTTGAACAGGAAACAGGTGGTACGCTGCAGGATAATTTCGTTGTCCTGACCGGCCCCAGCCATGCCGAGGAAGTGGGGCGGGAGATGCCTACGGCTATTGTGGCTGCCGGACGCAAACGCATGATAGCTGAAAAGGTACAGGACATTTTTATGTCGCCTAATTTTCGTGTCTACACAAACCCGGATATAGTCGGGGTGGAAATTGGCGGAGCCCTCAAAAACGTCATTGCCATCTGCACCGGGGTGGCAGAAGGACTGGGCCTTGGCGATAATTCCAAGGCAGCCCTGATTACCCGCGGCCTGGCCGAGATTGCCCGCCTGGGGGTGAAATTGGGCGCAAACCCTTTGACTTTTGCAGGGTTAACGGGTATCGGCGACCTGATTGTCACCTGTACGAGCCCCCATTCGCGGAACAGGAAAGCCGGCCTGGCCATAGGCAGGGGGAAAAGTGTGCCGGAAGCTATTGCAAGTGTCAAAATGGTGGTAGAAGGTTTCCGCACCACCAGGGCCGCCTGGCAGTTGGCCCGTGAACAGGGCGTGGTCATGCCGATTACGGAAAAGGCTTACGAAGTGTTGTACGAAGGGCGTAATCCCCGGGAAGCAGTTTATGAGCTCATGACCCGGGAAAAGAAGCACGAGATAGAAGACGTAATCAGTTCGACCTATCCGGACTGGTAAACCATTTCCTAAATTATGAGGGTATATTAATTCCAAATTTGGAATTAATATACCCTGTTTTTTTGCCTGCACCAAAAAATTTATGTTGCCTCCGTCATATTAAGGGGTTAGTCTCATATATATATAATGTTAACGTGTACAACTGGAAAAAGTTTCACCCGAATTCATTTTATTACATTGGTAGTAACGGTGGTTTTACGCGGGGGAGGGATGAGGGATTCAATAATACCGGATTGGGTTTCATTTATATATACAGAAAGGAGTGTGTGGATTGGAGAAGTTAGATATTTTTCGTGATATGGCGGAACGGACCGGAGGTGATATTTACCTTGGCGTAGTAGGGCCTGTCAGAACCGGGAAATCTACATTTATTAAACGGTTCATGGATTTGGTGGTGATAAATAATATCAAAAATATACATGATAGGGAAAGGGCAAGAGACGAATTGCCGCAAAGCGGAGGCGGCAGAACTATTATGACAACAGAACCTAAATTTATCCCGAATGAAGCGGTAGAAATCCCTATCAGCAGCAGCTTAAAAGTCAAGATGCGCGTAGTTGACTGTGTTGGTTATACTGTGGACGGAGCCTTGGGGTATGAAGAAGACGAAGGCCCCAGAATGGTACGCACCCCGTGGTTTGACAAAGAAATCCCCTTCCAGGAAGCAGCAGAAATCGGTACGCGAAAAGTTATCACCGATCATTCCACCATCGGGGTAGTAGTAACTACTGACGGGACTATTACCGAAATACCGCGGGCTAATTATATACCGGCTGAAGAGCGGGTTATAGAGGAACTGAAAGAACTTGATAAACCCTTTGTAGTCCTACTTAATTCCACCAAACCCAAAGCGCCGGAAACCCAGGACCTGGCCTTTTCGCTGGAAGAAAAATATTCGGTACCGGTTCTGCCCATGGACGTAGCCCAACTGACCCAGCAGGACATACTGGACATTTTGGAAGAAATCTTGTATGAATTCCCTGTTAATGAGGTAAATATAACTCTTCCGAAGTGGATAGAAGAGTTGGAAGAAACCCACTGGCTGCGGACAAAATTTGAGGAGGCCGTCGGTGAAACGATACAGGACGTACAAAAACTGCGCGATATCGACGGCGCTATCGAGAAGTTGAGCGTATACGATTTTGTGGGTGAGGTTAATCTCCGGTCAATGGATATGGGCACCGGTATGGCCACTATTGATATGGATGCAACTGAAGGAATGTTCTACCAGATCCTTCAGGAGGTAAGCGGTTTTGAAATCGAAGGAGAACACACCCTGTTAAGGCTTATGCGCGATCTTGCTCACGCCAAGCGTGAATATGAAAAAGTGGCTTCTGCATTAGAGGAAGTTAAAGAAAGCGGCTATGGCGTTGTAACTCCGAGACTTGATGAAATGAACCTTGAAGAACCCGAATTGATTAAGCAGGGCAGCCGTTTTGGCGTAAGACTGAAAGCCAGCGCTCCGTCATTACATATCATCAGGGCCGATATTACCACAGAAATTACCCCTATTATCGGTACCGAAAAACAGTGTGAAGAACTGGTACGTTACATGCTTAACGAATTTGAAGAAAACCCGAAGAAAATTTGGGAGTCCAATATTTTCGGCAAGTCGCTTCATGACCTGGTCAGAGAAGGCATTCAAAACAAGCTGCATAGAATGCCGGAAAACGCTCAGGTCAAGCTGCAGGAGACGTTGCAGCGAATTGTCAATGACGGAAGCGGCGGGCTCATTTGCATAATCATTTAAAATTTCGGTCGCAAGGCCGTCTTTTTTTTATATACTTATTTTTTATTGACAAAGAAAAGGGCAGGTGGTATTATATTCACAAAATACCCCATGGGGGTATAATGAGGGGGTTAATAAATGAACACATTGAAACGATTTTTTCTTTGGCCTTCCAACAATTTAACTACTGTTATTCCTATCGTTTTAGGTCTGGGATTTCTAACGGGTTACGTCTACGACACTTCTTTTCTTAAACAATATATACTGCTGGCTACGTTTCTTATGATTTTCCCTACTATGATTGGGTTCAAGTTGAAAGAGGCCTTCGACCTGTCCCATGCCAAAGTACTTTTAACTACTGTAGTCATTAATTTTGCTATCATTCCGCTGATTGCGTATTTTTTGGGTCTGACTTTTCTGACCGGTGAACCTCAGATGTTTGCCGGATTGGCCATTGCGTCTTTACTGCCCACCAGCGGTATGACTATTTCCTGGACAATGCTGCATAAAGGTAACGTTCCGGCTGCAGTAAAGATAACGGCCGTCAGTTTACTGACCGGTTCTTTGTTGGCTCCCTGGTACCTCTTGGCAATGGTTGGAAAATTGGTACAGGTAGATGTTAAGCAAACCTTCCTGACAATTTCTGTAATTGTTTTCATTCCGTTAATTTTGGGCAACATTACTCATAAATTCTTGATGACCCGTATGACCCAGGAACAGTTTCAGAAAAAGGTTAAACCTTTTTTCCCAGCTTTAAGTGTTTGGGCTATGTTGTTTGTTATTTTTTCCAGTATCAGCATGAAGGCCAGGATGATTATTTCTAACCCGACGGTTATTTTTACCGGCTTAATTGTTTTATCTGTTTTCTATTTACTTAACTACCTTATTAGCACCCTGACGGGGCGGGCGCTTATGGACCGGAAAGATGCTATCACGGTGGTTTACGGGACGGTGATGCGCAATTTGTCCTTGGCCTTGGGTTTGGCCGTCACAACATTCGGACCTAAAGCCGGCTTGATTGTAACGCTTGCTTTTATTCTACAGGTTCAAAGCGCGGCCTGGTACGGCAAGATTTCAGAAAAACTTGGTTTTTTCAGGGAGAAATTGGTTAAAACAAGTTAATATTGCAGGCAAAGCCTGCTTAAAATATTTTTATTGTATAAACGAAAACCACCTGCTTTGCAGGTGGTTCCAAAAAGCTTTAGCTATGAGTAGAAAAATCTACCTCCATT
>NZ_JBSQAT010000027.1:0-20193 GCF_059412445.1 Thermincola sp. GK-1 | reverse complement strand
ACTAATTGTGTTTCCTAATAAATGGTATTTGATAAGCCGTTAGGCTATTTTGAGTAGTTACTTTCCGATTTCAAGTTAAAATTATTTGAGGGAGGTGACTTTGTTAATTTTTGGGATTCTATAACCTTTATTAAGAAAGGGGTTTTCGTTATGAAGCGTATCAAAAAATGGTTATCCTTAGTTACCGTTACAATGTTTATTGCATCAATTGCTGTAACTCCTGTTTTTGCCGCTACAACTAAAGTTTACACTACAACCTCATACTCGTCTGTTCTCAGCATGATAAAAACAATGTTCCCCAATTTTAAAGTACCGACGGCGCCAGCGCCAGTGCCTGCACCGGCGCCAGCGCCTGCACCGGCGCCTGCACCTGCACCAACGCCTGCACCAGCGCCTGCACCGTCAAGTGACTTTAAATTTACTGCTTTTGAACAACGAGTATTGGAGTTAGTAAATATAGAGCGTAAAAAAGCAGGTTTGCAGCCGGTGGTGCTTGATAAAAAGTTAACCCTGGCTGCCCGGGCAAAAGCGCAAGATATGGTTGACAAAAGGTATTTCAGCCACACTTCGCCAACTTACGGCACCTTCGGTGAACAGTTGAAATATTTCGGCATATCCTATCGCAATGCGGGTGAAAATATTGCTTCCGGCCAGAAAACTCCGGAAGCAGTAATGAAATCGTGGATGAACAGTCCGGGACACCGGGCCAATATACTGAGCCCTAAGTTTAACAAAATGGGTGTTGGCTATGCTTATACCAGCGCCGGAAATTATCATCATTACTGGGCCCAGTGGTTCACTAACTAAATATTAAAGGCGAGGGCAAACCCCTCGCCTTTAATATTACCTTAAGAAACAATAAAACACTGTGTTTAAAATCACATCCGTACTGTCGCTATTATACTTTATTACTCCACTATAACAGCGGTGCCGCTGACGGTGACCATGAGCATACCGTCCCTGATCACTTCATAATCGAGGTCAACGCCTACAATGGCGTTAGCGCCAAGCCGTCTGGCTTTTTCAGCCATTTCGGCCATAGCTATTTCCCGGGCATCAACCAGTTTGCTTTCGTAGGCACCTGATCTGCCGCCTACGATGTCAGTAATACTTGCAAAAAGGTCCCTGACCACATTGGCGCCCATAATAGCTTCCCCTGCAATCACCTGCAGGTACTGAGTGATTTTCTTTCCCTCAATATTCGGTGTAGTAGTGATAATCATTCATATTCCCCCTTTTAAAACGGTATTGTTATTGTATTCCATAAATAGTCAGTTCATTCCTTCATTAATTGACTTGAAATTGAATGTATGTTAATATATGAGGAAAAGTTTCTTATACGGTCGGTTCAACCGTAGCAACGGTTTAAAGACAAGGCATATAATACTTTGGGGAGGGGTTAGGGCTTTGAAACTGCAAGGCACTATGACAGTGAATGAAAAGGGACATTTGGTTATCGGTGGATGTGATACTGTAGAATTGGCCAGGGAATTCGGTACTCCTCTATACGTAATGGACGAGGAATTTATCCGCCAGAACTGTAAGGCTTATTATGAATCTTTTACAGGCGCTTATCCAAACAGTGAAGTTATATATGCCAGTAAGGCTTTTCTGGCTATAGCCATGTGTAATATTATTGAAGAAGAAGGATTAGGGCTTGACGTGGTGTCGGGAGGAGAGTTATATACAGCTCTGAAAGCCAAATTCCCGACAGGACGGATTTATTTCCACGGCAACAACAAATCCCCCGAGGAAATCAGGATGGCTCTTGAAGCGAACATAGGCCGGTTTGTGGTAGACAATACTTATGAAATGGATCTTTTGAACAGTATAGCGGGGGAAATGAATAAAAAAGCGAATATTTTAATCCGGATTACCCCCGGTATTGAAGCGCACACTCATGAATACATCCAGACCGGACAGATTGATTCCAAGTTTGGCCTGGTGTTAAGCAACGGGCAGGCTATGGAAGGCATTAAAAAAGCCCTTGGGTTGGAAAACCTGATTCTGAAGGGCTTGCACTGCCATATAGGTTCACAGATTTTTGAACTGCAGTCATACCAGCACGCGGCCGAAGTTATGATGGAGTATATTCAAAAAGTAACAGCCGAAACAGGTGTCGAGATAACGGAGCTGAACTTGGGCGGCGGTTTCGGAATATATTATTCTGCCGGAGACAGACCCGCCAGTATTAAGACTTATGCAACGATCGTCATGGAGACGGTGCAAAGAAAAGCCAGAGAATTTAATATCAATGTTCCGAAAGTGATAGTGGAACCGGGAAGGTCTATTGTCGGGGCCGCCGGAACCACACTTTATACAATTGGCTCTGTCAAAGACATTCCCGGCGTTCGTAAATATGTAGCTGTTGACGGCGGAATGGCTGATAACCCCCGGCCCGCCCTTTACCAGGCCAGGTATGAAGCGTTAGTGGCCAATAAAGCAGATCAACCGAAAAAGGACGAAGTTTCTATCGCCGGTAAATGCTGTGAGTCTGGCGACATGTTGATTTGGGACCTGGCTGTTCCGGAGGTTGAGCCGGGAGACATTTTGGCTGTGTCCTGTACCGGCGCTTACAATTATTCGATGGCCAGCAACTATAACAGGTTGACAAAACCGGCTGTAGTGCTTGTCAACAGGGGAAATGCCGAGTTAATTGTACGGCGCGAAACCTATGAAGATTTGGTACAAAACGATATTGTACCGGAAAGGTTTAAGAAAAACAAAAAACTTACAATAGCCAAATAACTGGGTAGTTAAGGCCATAGGGAAATTAATTTTGCAAAAACCTTATGGCCTTAGGTTTTTTCGGAGAGGTTTTTAATATTACTATGGCTTTTGCCTGATTCCAGGACAGTATTTACCAGCTTTAACCTTTTACCGGTTTATGATATAATATTTCGGTACAGGAGGAGACAGGATGCATGGAAATCATTGTCAGCCACAATAATACTGACCTTGACGGACTGGCTTCCATGGTTGCGGCAAAAAAACTGTATCCGGAAGCGGAGCTGGTTTATGGCGGTAAACTTCACCGCAATGTTAGGGAATTTATGGCTTTACATAAAGATACTTTAAATGTGCGGCTGGCCAGAGATATACCTGTTGACCAGGTAGAGCGGCTTATCTTGGTGGATACCAAATCGCCCACGCGCATTGGTGAAATAAAAGAAGCTTTAAAGAACAAAAATATTGACATCCATATATACGACCACCACCCTGAGCAAGAAGATGACATTCGGGGAAATTTTGTTGTCAATGAATTGGTTGGCGCTACCACTACATTACTGGTTGAACAGATCCAGCAGCGGAAGATTCCTATTAATTCCCTGGAAGCGACCATATTTGCCCTGGGTATTTACGAAGATACGGGATGTCTGACTTTTTCCACTACTACAGCCCGTGATGCTCAGGCTGTAGCATATTTGCTGGCGCAGGGCGCTAAGCTGTCTGTTGTGGCTGATTTTATTGGCCGGCCTCTTACGGAAGCACAAAAAAACCTGCTAAACCGGCTCATTCTTTCGGCTGAAACAAAGGTGATTAATGGGGTTAAAGTTCTTATCGCCACGGCAGAAGAAGATGAATATATAGGCGGATTATCTCTGTTAACCCATAAACTGCTTGATATCATAAGCATAGATGTGGTTTTTACTGTTGTACTTATGGATGACCGGGTGCACATGGTGGCCCGCAGCAGGATTGAATCGGTAGATGTAGGCGAAATTTTGGAGAACTTCGGAGGCGGCGGACATTCTACTGCGGCCTCGGCTACGGTACGCAGCTCCAATGTGGCTGAGCTGACAGCGGAGTTAAATGAAATTCTGCATAAAAAGATAAAACCGGAAGCTGTAGCCCGTGATGTTATGTCCGCTCCGGTAAAGACTATTCCCATGCAGACGACTATAGAAGAGGCAGGTAAAATCATGCTGCGGTACGGACATACAGGGATGCCCGTTGTTGACGGAGATAAAATGGTAGGCATTATTTCCCGCCGGGACTTGGATAAAGCAAGGCACCACGGGCTGGGTCATGCTCCGGTAAAAGGATTTATGTCCCGCAAGGTTATCACTGTCAATGAGGATACGCCTTTATCCGATATTCAGCACCTGATGATAGAGAATAATATTGGCCGGCTGCCTGTAGTTAGAGACTCTAAACTGGTGGGCATTGTTTCCCGGACAGATGTGCTAAAGAACCTGCATGGTGACAATTACCCGGAACGCTACCGCCGGGTCTATGCCCAGCACCAGGCTAACGGCGACCAAAACGTAACTTCGCTGATGATAAAGAACCTGCCTGACAGGCTGCGCCAGTTGCTGGGCCAGATAAGTTACCTGGCCGACCAAAAAGGCTATTCAGTATTTATAGTAGGTGGGTTTGTACGGGACCTCCTATTGGGTGTGGAAAACCTGGACTTCGATTTGGTTGTGGAAGGTGATGGGATAGCTTTTGCTAAAGACTTGGCCGAGTTTTTATGCGGTAGGGTGAGGGTGCATGATAAATTTGGTACGGCTATAGTTATCCTGTCTGATGAGTTCAAAATAGATGTGGCCACGGCCAGGACCGAATACTACGAATACCCGGCAGCTTTGCCGAAGGTTGAAATATCTTCCCTGAAACAGGATTTGTATAGGCGGGATTTTACCATCAATGCTATGGCTATTGCCCTAAGCCAAAAGAATTTCGGCGAGTTGATCGATTTTTTTGGCGGTAAAAGAGATTTAGAGGAAAAGGTGGTCAGAGTTTTATACAACCTTAGTTTTGTTGAGGACCCGACCAGGATTTTAAGGGCTGTCAGGTTTGAACAGCGTTATGGTTTTACCATCGAACCGCAGACCCTGGCTTTAGCGAAAGGGGCCATCAAGGCCCAAATACTGAATAAGCTTTCCGCAGACAGGGTCAGGGAAGAATTGAAGCACATCCTGGAGGAAACATCTCCCCTCGGAGCTGTTATCAGGATGAAAGAACTGGGTATTTGGCAGTTTGTGTTACCACAGGCCATGGTCGATGAGGAAATAATTTCTCTTATAGAGAGAGCGCCTAAGGAAACAACTCACATTAAAGAACTTGGTTTTTTGGACATCAAGGTTTGGCTTATACATTTGGCGCTCTTGGTACATAAGAGCGGCGCCACAATAGAAGAAATTGATACCCACCTGCGTTTGAACAAGGAAGAACAGTTAATTTTAAAGAATATATTAGCCTGTTGGGAAGTAATTGTGCGTTTATGCGCCGTACCTGGGGCCAAGGTCAGTGAAATAGCCCGGTACCTGAATGAAATGCCGGCGGAAGGGTATGTCTTTTTGCTGCTTAAGTTAGGGGATCAAAGGTCAGTCAATTATTTAGTGAAGTGTCTAAAAAGAATGAAAAGAAATAAACTATTAATTACCGGGGACGATATTAAAAGGCTTGGCCATCAGCCTGGCCCGTTATTTAAGGAAGCTCTGCAGGCAGCCTGGGAAGCCAAGCTTGACGGGTTGCTAAAATCCCGTGAAGAAGAGCTGGGTTTTGTGGACAGGTATATCAAGGAGAGAGAAGGGAGTATCAACCATTGACATCGATTGATATATTAACTAAAACCATCGAGGTGTTGGCCATTATACCTGCATTGACCGTACATGAATATAGTCATGCCCGGGTCGCTTATGCATTTGGTGACCCAACGGCAAAATTTCAGGGTCGGCTTACCCTCAATCCCATCAAGCATTTAGACCCATTAGGTACGTTGCTGTTGATTCTATACAGGTTTGGATGGGCCAAACCGGTGCCAGTCAATCCCTATAACATGCAGGGAGACCGGCGTAAGAATATGATGTGGGTTTCCCTGGCGGGACCTGCTTCCAACTTGTTGTTTGCTGTTGTTGCTGCTTTTTTATGGGGGATATTTGCAGATATATGGTACCTGGCGGTTTTCTTTAATACTTTGTTTCAAATTAACCTGGTGTTGGCCGTATTTAATTTGGTACCGGTACCTCCACTGGACGGTTCGAAAATTTTGGCGGGTCTCTTGCCGGCCCGGCAAAGCTATATTATTTACAATCTGGAAAGATATGGGCCTGTCATTTTACTGCTCCTGGTAGTTTTTAACTTTGTTGGCGCTATTATCGGTCCGCCGATTAATCTTCTTTATAACCTGATTACCAGTTTTGTCGGATTATTCTTTCCGGGGGTATTTTATTAGAAATTCGACTTTCTCATTTTGCAGAGCATCACTTAGTGCCAAGTGACTACCACTGTGATGGTGAAATAAACAGTGAATCAGAAAAATTTGTATTTATTATACCGAAAAAAGAAGAGGAGTTAAAAAGAAGAGGAGTTGAACAAATGAGTAAAGGCAGAATTTTAAGCGGGATGCGCTCAACCGGTAGATTACACATTGGACATTTAAGTGTGTTGGAAAACTGGGTGAAACTACAGGATGAGTATGAATGTTTTTTTATGGTTGCCGATTGGCATGCCTTAACATCTAATTATGCGGACACTCATGACATGCAGCAAAACATACGGGACCTGGTGATTGATTGGATGGCAGCCGGCCTGGACCCAGGCAAGTCGACCATTTTCGTACAGTCTCATGTAAAGGAGCATGCTGAACTTCATTTACTGTTTTCCATGATTACTCCTCTTTCGTGGCTGGAACGGGTACCCACCTATAAAGATCAGATTGCACAGTTGGGAAAACAGGGAAAAGACCTCAATACCTACGGTTTTCTAGGATATCCACTGCTACAGGCGGCTGATATACTGGTTTACAAGGCTAATGCTGTGCCGGTGGGTGAAGACCAGCTTCCGCACCTTGAATTTACAAGGGAAGTGGCCAGGCGTTTTAACTTTATGTATAAGGCGGAAATTTTTCCAGAACCCCAGCCCATTATCGGACAGGTGGCTCTTTTACCCGGTATTGACGGACGAAAAATGAGCAAGAGTTACAATAACTTCATTAATATTTCCTCTGAATCAAAGGATTTAGTTGCCAAAGTTAATGCCATGATTACTGACCCGGCGCGTATTAAAAAGACAGATCCGGGACATCCGGAGATCTGTACAGTGCATACGTATCATACCATTTACAGCGCTGCAGAACTGGAAGATATACGGACCAAATGCCGGGCCGGTGAAATCGGCTGTGTGGCCTGCAAAAAAATGTTAGGGGCCAAGCTGGATGAACTCCTGAATCCCATACGGGAAAAGCGCGCAGCATTAGAAAAAAACCCTGATTATGTAAATAAGGTTTTGGCTGAAGGGGCCGAAAAGGCAAGAAGTGTTGCCAGTGAAGTACTCAAAGAGGTTCGCAAGGTTATGAACATGTAATATTGACAAACTGAGGTGAACCTGTTGGCTTATCAAATAAAACTGCCCGTTTTTGAGGGACCTTTTGACCTGTTGTTTCACCTTATCGAAAAAAATGAGGTGGATATTTATGATATTCCCATTGCCACCATTACTGAGCAGTACCTGGAATACCTTGCCCAAATGCAGATGCTGGACCTGGAAATAGCCAGTGAGTTTTTGGTGATGGCTGCCCGCTTGCTGCATATCAAGGCCAGAATGCTGTTGCCCAAACCGCCCAGGGAACCGGCTGATGATGAAGAAGAAGTTGAATTGGAAGACCCGCGTGATGAACTGGTCGAAAGGCTGCTTGAATACAAAAAGTTTAAACAGGTGGCGGATTTCTTGAAACAGCGGGAAGAAGAGCAGGAAAAGATCTATGTTCGTCCGAATGAGGAAGAGATGTTCATCCATCTTTTCAGTGAGGAAAACCCCCTGGAAGGGATAGACCTGTCCAAGTTGCTGGAGGCGTTAAAAGAAGTCTTTCAAAGGACTGAGCAGGTTGAGACAACCGGAGAAATACCCAGAGATGAAATATCCATCCGGGACAAGATGCGTGAGATTAGGAGACGCCTGTTTTTCTTGCCCCGGGGGATTTCCTTTAAAGACCTTCTTGCTTCCCAGGCCTCGAAAGTGGAAATTATCGTTACATTTCTGGCCCTGCTGGAACTGATTAAATTAAAACAGGTCAAGGTTTCACAGCCTGAGGTATTTGGCGAGATAATGATTTTCAGTTGTTTTGACACTTTAGAGCCGGACGAATGGGACGCCGATGCGGAAGGGAGTGACCTGAATTGACGGTTATGTTTCCGGCAGATAACAAAGCGGCTATTGAATGCCTGCTTTTTGTCGCCAAGGAGCCTTTAACGCCAAAGAATATAAGCCAAATTATCGGCATTCCGGAAGAAGATGTAAAGGATCTGGTGTTTCAGTTAATGAAGGAATACGAACGGGAAGATAGGGGCATTCAGGTTGTGGAAGTGGCGCATGGTTACCAGATGTGTACCAAAAAGCAGTATGCTGATTATATAGAAAAATTATACAAGCCGCAAACCCATTATGGCCTGTCCAGAGCCGCTTTGGAAACCCTGGCCATCATCGCCTACAAACAGCCTATTACCAGGGCGGAAGTAGAAGCCATCCGCGGTGTGAAAATAGACAGTTCTCTAGGAACTCTGTTGGACAAGAATTTAGTGCGGGAGGTTGGGCGCAGGGAGGGGCCCGGACGCCCTATTCTTTTTGGTACTACTCCCAGTTTTTTGCGGTACTTTGGCTTGAAAGATCTGAGCGAACTGCCTGCACCGGAAGAATTTCTCACCCAGAATACCGTGGAGGACTTTTCGGAGGACCATTTGAAGGAAGGAGCAAACACAGGAGGGATTGGCTAAACCAATCCCTTTTCTATGTTTTTAAAGGGATATAATCGGGTTAAACCGTTTCTTTGCGGCATTTGCGTTCTAATTGACTATACCAGATACTGTGCCGGTGCCGGCAATAATCGATATCCACTTTACCAGAGAACATGGCCGGCAACAAAGCGCGGTTTTGTTTGAATACAAAGGCAAACAGGTGGGCGACGATACCAAATAGGATTAATACCGCTGCCAGGTTATGCAGATTGGTTACGACTGCCAGGAAGGTTTCTGAGAAATCAACGCTGGGCAGGTTTTTCAGGACTTTGATCATTCCCGTGAAGATAACCAGCAGCAGGTTACCACCAATAAAGGCATAAGCCAGGCGTTGTTCAGCCAGATACTTGTCTGACGGAGGTTCTTCGCAGAGACCACACATTGCTCCGATGATTAAAGCCGATTGCTTAAAGTCACCCCGGCGGGGAAAAATGGAAAACTCCTTCATGAAAATGGCCTTGAAAATATGATAAGTAACGGCAAAAATCAAAATTACGGCTGCAATGTAGTGCCAGTACAGGGTGATGCTGAAATCGGCCGACCAACCCAGCCCGGGTATATCGGCAATCTTATACCTCTTATAAAGAGGCATCTGGCCAAAGCCGGTAAAGAGTAAAATAAAGGTTGAAACGGCTACTGACCAATGAATAATGCGATTGGCCAGACATTGGCGCAGTACTTTATTTTCGTCATGTAAAATCTTCACTTTACTCTTCTCCCTTCATAGTTTTTATTGCCGTTATCCCTGCCGCAAAGGCACCGGCAACAGGCGCTATCAAATAACCGGCAAGAGTACCGTTAGCAGAATCAAGGTAGTTTTCTACTGCAGGTTTCATACCCGGTATTCCTATGCGCTCAGGTTTAGGCGCCTGTTTCTTTTTGGCCATGATGGATTTATGAATCTTATCAAAAGGTACGGGAGACACATAAAAGGTGGAAGTTCCTCCGTTTTCTTTCTCACCGTAAATGTAACCGCTGATTTCTTTGGCCCTGCGGTGAGCCAGTTTGCGCATTTCTTCTTTTTCCCCAAATATAAGGGCTTTCTGCGGGCAAGCTTGCACGCAGGACGGCTCCTGGCCTTTTTTGACCAGATCGATGCATAGGTCACATTTGTACATTACACCGCCGCCGGCCAGTTTAGGAGCCATTTTTAGGTATATGCCTACTCCGGCCTGGCGCTGGGGGATATCCCAGGGGCAGACGTCGCGGCATTTAGCGCCGCCCATACAATAGTTCCTATCGATTACCACCGCGCCCTCCTTGGTCTTATTATGCACACCAAATGGACACAGATTGGCGCATGGCGGATTATCACAATGCATACACCTACGAGGTATATTCAGTTTGAATGTTTTACCGTTATGTTTGACTTCTACGGGTTGGACATAAGTCCAGTTATATGGTGTTAACTTATCAGTAAGGTGTTTTTTCCTGGACCAATCCTCAAATTTGGTTTGGGGCCAGTAAGGTTGAATGGGTTCCTGAGGTTGAGGAAAATTATGCTGGTTCTTTTCCCTACATGCGTTTACACATGCGGGAACGTCTTTTCCGGCACATCCGTCACACCTGGTTAAATCAATAAAAGTTCCGTACTGTACAGTGTCACCGGCTTCTACGGTTTTATTTCCGGATGCCAGAACCAGGGTGCTTGCCGCTATTGATGCCAGTGTTCTTTTAAAAAATGTACGCCGGGAAATTTCATTCATCTTTGTCTATTACCTCCTTATATATACCCCTAGGGGGTATTTTTGGTTGTAATTATACTGTCCCTCAGAAGGGGTGTCAAGTACTTGGAGACAGATTTAATAATTTTTTAGATTTGAGGGAGCTATGAAGCCTGTTGCATATAATTGCGGCGCTGTGAGAGACTAAAATAGTATCTATTGCCTCAAAGGATGATTTTTCCATGGCCTGGTTGATGGGTTTGGGCATATTGTCAGTGATTTTACTGGCTGTTTTGTCCAGAATAAAATTTCACATTGAATATCACCGTAATCAACAGGATGACCGTTTTCTTGTTAATATAGCTTTGGTCCGTGGCCTTTTGAATTTTAAAACAGAATTCACCAGTTTAGATCTGAAAAAAAGGTTTTGGCGGATGAATCTGGAATTACAGTCAGAAGTAGAGGCGGAGATGGGCAAAGCGAGTGCCGGATTGGACCAGAAAACGGAAGCGCCTATAACTTATCAAAACGTCAGGCTGGGCTATAACATTTTGCGGGCTCTTATGGAACTGGTCGGCAAATATAAAGACGTTTTTCTGAGGATTGTTCGTTTAATCAGGGTCCTGGAACTGAACTGGAAAACCCAAATAGGTATGGGTGATGCTGCTGCTACCGGAGTGATTACCGGTGTGGTCTGGGGGATCAAAGGGGTAGTGGTGCAGACAATATATCGTTACGCCGGTTCTGTACAGGCTACTGCAGATATAAAAGTATGGCCAGATTTTTCTAAGAAATCTATAAAGACTGATTTGCGCTGCATATTTGATATTAGAATAGGTCATATTATTATTGCCGGATTTAAATTGTTGATTATAGGACTGCGAAGGGGGTTTAATCATGGCGGAACACCCCATTGAGGGATTAATGAAAACTGCAATGGAAAGTATAAAAGAGATGGTTGATGTGAATACCATAGTCGGCGACCCGGTGGAGACTCCTGATGGAAGCGTGATAATCCCGGTAAGTCGTGTGGCTTGTGGCTTCGCGGCGGGTGGCGGAGAATTTGAGAGCGGGTCGGACCGTAACCAGCAGAAACAGGACCAACAGCAGGATGGAACATCTATTCCTTTTGGTGGAGGCAGTGGAGCGGGGGTTTCGGTACAGCCGGTAGGATTTCTGGTAGTAGGGCAGGGACAGATCCGCCTGTTGCCTGTTGACGGAAACGCTATGGTTGATCGCTTAATAGACGTAGCACCGCAGATACTGTCCCAAATACAGGGTATGTTTCAAAGAGGCAATAAAAAACGTGAGGAAGAAAAAATACAGTGTTAAAGAGCGGTTATCCCGCTCTTTTCAATTTTTGCCAAATCACAAAAGAAACACTCCGGGAATAAGATATTTCCAAACGTGTCTTAAAAATATTTCGTGCCTTGCATACCTTTTCGGGAATGAAAGGATGAATTAACATGAAGGTTGTGGTTATCGGTGGCGGTTGGGCTGGATGCTCTGCCGCCTATTTTGCCAAAAAAGCCGGAGCGGAAGTGGCTTTAATTGAAAGAACCGATCTATTGCTAGGTACTGGTCTGGTCGGGGGAATAATGCGCAATAACGGGCGACTGGCGGCGGCGGAAGAAGCAAGAGTATTGGCCGGTGATGATTTTTCCAGAATAATTGACAGTGTAACCAGGCATAGGGATGTTGATTTTCCGGGACACCGGCATGCCGATTTATATGACGTAACCAGGATTGAACGGGCGGTAAAAAATGCTCTGGAACAGTCTGGAGTACAGATTTATTTAAAGACCTTGATTAGCTCCGTCCTTGTGCAGGGTACGAGGATTTTTTCGGTAAGCGACCAGGGGGGTAATGAGTTTCCGGGAGATGTTTTTATCGATACGACGGGCACGGCCGGACCCATGAAAAACTGTATTAAATATGGTACGGGCTGCGCCATGTGTATATTACGTTGTCCTACCTTTGGTCCCAGGATCAGTGTTACAGCGAAAGCGGGAATTAAGGAAATACAGGCAGGCGACGGGCTCTCCCAGTTTGAGGCCATTAGCGGTTCGTGCAAACTGGCCAAAGAATCGCTGGATAAGACTATTGTACAAGAATTAAACAAAAAGGGAGTCGTAATCATTCCTTTGCCCGAACAATACCATAAACACGATATTTTGCGGAAAAAAGCCTGCCAGCAGTATGCGCTGGAGGAATATGCCACCAACCTGATTTTATTGGACACGGGCCATGCAAAACTGATGACCCCCTTTTTCCCGCTGGAGAGCCTGCGTTCTATAGACGGGTTCCATGAAGCCAAATATGCAGACCCCTATAGCGGTGGGCAGGGAAATTCGGTACGGTTTATGGCCATGGCCCCCTGTAAACCTTCCCTACAGGTAGAGGGCCTGGAAAACCTCTTCTGCGCCGGAGAAAAGATTGGACCTGTCGTGGGGCACACGGAAGCCATTATTACGGGTATGTTGGCCGGCCATAATGCTGTAAGAAAGGCTAAAAACATGCCGTTAATAGTTTTGCCTGGAGAATTGGTTATAGGTGATTTTATTGCCTTTGTGCTCGAACATATGAAAAACGCCGGGGGGCTAAAATATAAGTTCACTTTTTCAGGTTCTGTATATTTTGAACGAATGCAAAAGCTCGGTTTCTATCCCGTTGATCGGGAAAAAATCAGGCGGAAAATAGAGGATTTGGGCCTGACCAATATTTTTAGCAAATTCTTGTAGGTTCTAAAATTGTATTTGTCCTCATATTAGTAATTCCAAAAACAGGTATGGAGGACAAAACAAATGGTCAATATAATCTGGCTATTCATGATTGTAACAGGAATACTGGTAGCTGCCTGGAACGGAAAAGTGGAAACAGTAACATCGGCTGCGCTGGAATCAGCCAGGTCCGCAGTGAATGTTTCCCTGGGGCTGATTGCCATTATGACCTTTTGGCTGGGCATCATGAGGTTGGCGGAAAAAGCCGGGTTAATTCGCATATTGGCAAGAGTGGTCAAACCGTTGACCTCTTTTTTGTTTCCTAGTGTGCCGAAAAACCACCCAGCTATCGGTGCCATTATCATGAACCTGAGCGCCAATATTTTAGGTTTAGGCAACGCGGCTACACCGATGGGCTTAATAGCCATGCAAGAACTGCAGAAACTTAACACCCGGCATCCGGATACGGCTTCTGATGCCATGTGCACTTTTCTGGCCTTAAATACGTCCTGTATCACCCTGATTCCGGCTACGGTAGTCGGTATCAGGATGCAGGCAGGTTCAGCAAATCCTACTGAAATAGTCGGTACCACATTATTTGCCACTGGCTGCGGGACGATCGTTGCAGTTATTGCTGATCGGTTCTTCCGGAGCTTGTATTACCGGTACAGGAGGTAGATGGTCTTTGGGTTTCCAGGCAATTTCCACCATATCCAAATGGGCTATTCCTATGCTGTTGCTGGTTATTCCGTTTATTGCCCAGGCCAGGGGCGTCAAGGTATTTGAAACCTTTGTCGAGGGTGCGGAAAAAGGCTTTGAGACGGCTATAAAAACTATTCCTTATTTGGTAGCCATGATGGTGGCCATAGGGGTGTTCCGGGCTTCCGGCGCCATGGATTTGTTTATTGAATTTGTAAAACCGGCCACCGATTTAATCGGTGTCCCGCCGGAAGTCCTGCCATTGGGGTTGATGCGGCCCTTATCCGGCGGGGGAGCGCTGGGGATTACGGCGGAACTTATCAAAACTTACGGCCCGGACAGTTTTATCGGACGTCTGGCTTCAACCCTGCAGGGTAGCACCGATACCACATTTTTTGTACTAACTCTTTATTTCGGATCAGTGGGTGTCAGGAAATACAGGTATTCGGTTATGGCCGGTCTGGCTGCCGACATTACAGGATTTCTGGCCTCAGTTTATATTTGTTACAAAGTGTTTGGCTAATTCCAAATTTGTATTTGGCTCCTGTTTTACGTATAATAGGGCTGAGGAGCTGAGAATATGGAACGCCAAAGGTTACAGAAGTTTATGGCCCATGCGGGAGTAGCTTCCCGCCGGAAATGCGAGGAATTGATAGCAGCCGGCAAGGTGAAGGTAAATGGAAAAGTAGTAACGGAAATGGGCTATACGGTAGATCCTTCCGTAGACAGGGTGGAAGTTGCCGGCCTGGGTATAATTGTTCATGAGAAAAAGGAGTATATTTTACTGTATAAACCTGCCGGTGTATTAAGCTCAGCAAGCGATGACCGGGGTAGAAAAACGGTTGTGGATTTAATAAAGAACGCCCAAACGCGGTTATACCCTGTTGGGCGCCTGGATTATGATACCGAAGGTCTCATTTTACTGACCAACGATGGCAGGCTGACTAACCTTTTAATCCATCCCAGGTATAAAGTTGATAAGACTTATCGGGCAGTTGTACAAGGGATACCCGGAGAGGACAAGCTTGCGGCCCTGAGGAATGGAATAATGCTGGAAGACGGTCCCACCTATCCGGCCCGGGTAAAAATGTTGAAACAAATAAACGGCAACGGCCTTGTGGAAATCACCATCCACGAAGGCCGCAACCGCCAGGTACGCAGGATGTTTGACGCCATTGGCCACCCTGTTCTGAAATTGAAGCGAACAAGGTTTGGTTTCCTGGAACTGGGAAACCTCCAACCGGGACAGTACAGAGCGTTGTCGTCGGCGGAGGTGGCCAAGCTGTATGATTTAGTCACCGTTCCAGGGGTATAGTGGTTTGTCGATGGTTTTACTCCATTTTTCCACGGAAAAAGCGCCATATCCGGAAAGGATATTAGCCACATTACTGGCTTTAGAGTTATCGGTCTGAATAACGGTCAACACATGACCTCCCGCAACCTTGCTTTCCAGTTCCCGGGCCTTCTCCGGAGAGACTCCGTAGTAGGTAAGGACTTCGCTGATCCGTCTGTTATCGTTGATCAGGGGCTCAGCAAAAGGGCCTGCTGCTGATACAGGACCGACGAAGGGCACCTCTTTTGCGGGGGCCTGGACTAAAAAGGAATCAACATCATGCGGCATACCGGAAGCCGGACTGCCATAGACCTCTTCAGTGTAAGCTGCCCTGTATTCATCGGCAGTGTTTTGGGCTACAATTGATATATCGGAATTGGCATATCCCGCGCCCTCGATTTCCTTGAGGGCATTTTCTGCCTGCTCTAAAGATTTAAACAAGCCAACTATAGTCCGCCGCATATTTTACCTCCTTATTTTTTTAAGTAGTTTTTAATATCTTTGGCAAAAATACGTTTTTTATACTGTGGCTGGCGTAACGGACCAAAAACTCAGTGAAACTTCCCGGAAGTAACGTTTAACTTGCCCGGTTCAGGTTAAACTATTTATGAGGAGTTGATATTTGTGCCAAAATGCAATATATGCGGTAATCGGGTAAGTTTTGGCAGCAGCCGGATTCCGCCGGCAGCGCCTACGGCTAACGGACCGATATCCGGTTTGGTTGCCAATTTTGACGGTGAAGGGTCTATCTCTGAGATGGAATGTATGGGGGCGGATTTGGACACTGCCCAGGAGGCGTGGGAAAATCCCAGGACATACTTCGATACATGTTTGGAATGTGCAAGTAATGACATTTCTTGGGTATAATCCTGCCGGCAGTCTAAAATGATGAAAACTTTGACGAAATCCTGCATAAAGGGAAGTTTTTCCCACTGTTTGAGCAGGATTTTCCTTTAAGTATGGCGAAAACTACACTTAAATTTTGCCTGGCAGTAAAGGGAGGTTTAGGAAATGGTAAACACGATCATAGGAAATGAAATACAAAAATCAATATTAAAGGCTAAAATACGCTTGGACTATAAAGGTATAACCAAACCTGCCAAGTTTTTATTCGGTGGTAAGTCCACTGACCAGGCGGCAGAAGAAATGAGGGACCAACAGGTTGCTCTCTTAAGAAATGTCCCGCTTCAGGGCATTAAGGTTGAAGATGTGGATATGAGTTTGGATGTATATACCGTATATGACGAGATACAAAATACCCACGTGGCTTATGCACCCGTAGTGTTGACCGTGGTTGCCGACAGTTTGGAAGACATAGTCAGGTTTGTTGCCCGGGATGAATTCAGGAAGATTGAAATATTGGAACCGGATAACATGGTTCTTTCACGTATGGATACAGAACGGATTCTTTTCCGGCTTAGTGAGGAAATGCGTACATACAGGATGCAACTGGAAAGAAGGCTCAGTACCAGGTAAAGTATTTGGTTTAGGGGGAGGGATGCAGGTGTCGCCCACATTAGAAGATATAATAAAAAAATCGGAGGAATTGCCTGCCCTTCCAAAGGTAGTGCATAAGGCTCTGGCTCTGATTGATGATCCCGATTCCACGCTGGAGAGTATCAGCAGCCTTATTAGCAGGGACCCTGTCCTGACATTCAGGGTATTGAAGTTGGCCAATTCGGCCTATTACGGCTATTCAAGGAAGATTGCCACTATTCAGGAAGCGGTGCTTATCTTGGGCTTGGCAGCAGTAAAAAACCTACTTCTGACCGTATCGGTTTATAAAATAATGAACAAAAAAGTTGCCGGGTACATCCTGGAAAAAGGTGAATTATGGAAACATTCCATGGTCAGCGCCTTAATAGCCAGACAACTGGCCCAAAGGTTTTCCTGTTGTGATCCGGAGAAAGCCTTTATGGCAGCCCTGACGCATGATATTGGGAAAATTGTCATGAATCACTATATTGCCCCTCAATTGAAAGAGGTAATTGCTGTTTCGGAGCGGGAACGGATTCCCTTTCAAAAGGCGGAAGAAATGATACTTGGTTTTAATCACGCTCAGGTTGGAGGAGGTATAGCCAGGCAGTGGAATCTGCCGGAAGAGTTGGTGGAGGCCATCCAATTTCACCATGAACCGTTGTCGGCGCAAATTAATCCCAAGCTGACCGCTATTACCCATGTGGCTGATGTAACCTGCATGTCCATGGGAGTCGGCCTGGGCGGCGACGGCCTGCTCTACCCGATAGAAGAACAGGCCCTGCAACTACTGCAATTGGCGCCGGCTGATATTGAAAACCTGATCGCGGAAGTTGTTGATTCAATTCAGGAAAATGAAGAAATGCTGATGGTAAATTGAACAAAAATAAAGGGAGAGCATAGTATTCTTCTGATTTTGCTAAACCACTGAAATTTTCACCCGAGCAAGTACTAAGAGTTTAGGTAAAATATTGAGCCCACTGGACGACCAGGATTTTACCTAAAGGGGATTTATACGAACTAGTTTGTGTAACACCCTAAAATTAGGGAAAAAGCGAACGGGGTGGAAGATGCTGGTTCGTGGATTGTATAGTTAGGCGAAATGCCCTTTCTTTGAAGAAAATGAGAAAAACCCCTACAAAAGTAGAGGTTTCTAGAAAAGTTTTTTTATGACCCGCAAGGGGTAAATATATATTGTACTTTTATTATAGTCAAAAAATAGTTGAATTACAACTACTTTATCATAATTTTTTTAAACAAAGTTGGGTAATTTTTTCATCAATCGAATCAAGTTTTGTTGTGTCCTGTATTTTAGCTACTTGGTGAGTATCATTTTTAGGCTTAATTATTCGTAGTTTGCTTAAAGCACAAATCTGATTAACCTTAGCAACCGTTCGTCCTGGTTTCCATGGTATAAGATTTTCGCCTAAGTAAATGTCGTTAACGTCAATATCATTTATTGATTCTCCAGGGTCTAATGAAATCAGGGGAACAACTAGTATAGTTCCATTAGCCTTACCGTTATCATTTTCAACCACTAGAGCATAATGAATTCCACCAATTTCATTACCAACGTTAAAACCAAAATTAGCATAGACGATTTCTCCACGTTTGTAATAGCGTAGTCGTTCCGGCTCGAAGGTAGTTTCCCATTTAAGATACTTGTTCCAAGTGTTTAACCACTGAAGAAGTTTTTTGCCTCGATCTTCATCTAGGGTCTCAATGGTTTGTTTTAAAGTGTCAAGTGTATCAGATAAGTATTGTAGCATCTGCGAATTATCTCTTACTAGAGTCATTATATGCAGCCTCCCCAAATTATGACATCATCATATTAAATTTTACCATAAATAACCAAGTTTTGTACTATAATATTTATTGGTGGAAAAAATACTTGGGTCGGGTACATCGCATAACACCCGGCTAAACGGCTCCGCTGGCGCTCCGACCCAACTTGCCCCGTCCTCAGCTGTCACGGTTTTTGCAATTACCTGGCAAAAATCGCGCCACCAAACAGGTAAGCCAGGGCTACGACAACGACCCACCACGCCGCTCATTTGGTACCACTGGCCAGGCGGCACACTGGGAAAAGGCCGCCGCGTGCTTGGCCAATGGGCCGTTCCTACTCAACCAAGCAATAAAGCCGACTCAAATGAGCGGCTCCGCAGAATGGCCGAGTGACGGCGTTCTACACAACAGTTTTGGTGTCACGATTTTTGCGGACCAGGAGCAAAAACCGCGCCAGCTGTGCGGGCGTGGCAAGTTCGTTTCCACCACATGCGTTAGGCGACATGTTCGACCATGCTGGTCGTAAAAAAGATTATGAATTATAACCCCGAATTGGTTGTGTTTCAGCCCTTAAAGTCTGCATTTCAGACCATGAAAGCCGCATTTTAGGTAATTGTAGTCATAATATCCAGCAGTGGTAATTGCAGGAACAATGTCAGTCGATGAAGAAATATGACAATGTTTTATAATTTATAGTCACACTTTACCGGGAGGGAAAACTGTGACAAGGAAACAGCATGGAGTACTTAGCTTAGCAATTATGCTTTGTGCAATTATCATAGCCATTATTTTTATTTCACGACAGTCATTAAGTTTGGCAGCAATATATTTGGTAGCCAGTATAATTTCAATGGGTGTAATCATTTATTCCTTCTGTTCAAAATGCCCATGTAGGAAACATGAATGCGGGCATGTATTATTAGGTTGGTTAACCAGATTTTTTCCTGAAAGAAAAGAGGGGAAATATACTGTTCTAGATTTGTCAGGAGTACTAATACCCCTACTTTTCATAATAGTATTTCCTCAATTTTGGATAAAGAGCAGTATATCAGTATTGGTAGCTTTTTGGGGATTATTGATTCTAGCCGGATTAGAAATAAATACCAGAGTGTGCCGCGGGTGCGGTAATAAATACTGTCCCTTGAACAGAAAGTAGATGAAAGTTTATTGTAGGGTCGAACACATCGCCTAAACCAGCTAATAAACGTCAAGACTTTTTTAAATAATAATTTTCTTACCTAAAAAAGGGCATAGCAAAGCTAGCCTACCGGTGGTAGACTTAAGAAAAGAGTTACTGCCGACTTAACCGAAGAATTAATCTAACTTAAATGATTCGTTTTTACGCCAAACACCGTAGATAATTCTAAGTAATTTGCTTGAAGTAGCCAGTAAAGCCACCATTTTCTTCTTGCCTTCAGCTACTTTGCGGGAATAGTAATCATGCAGCAAAGGATTCACAGGCCCTTTTCCTGTTACACGCACACCTGCGGAAGCGGCTTGATAGAGTGTCTTTCGAAGGTAGCCGGAGCCTCTTTTAGATAGTTTGTTTTTATCTGCTTCAAACCGGCCGGACTGACATACGGAAGGATCCAAACCAGCGAAAGCCACCAACTGTTTAGCAGTGGGAAACAGAGTGATATTTCCGATTTCGGCAAGGATTGAAGCTGCAGTAATCTCTCCGACACCTGGAATCATTTTGAGTAAAGAATAAGCAGGTATACCCTTGGCCGCCGCAACAATTTGAGCCCGTAAGCCTGAAAGAAGGCGTTTTTGTGTCA
>NZ_JBSQAT010000026.1:0-20556 GCF_059412445.1 Thermincola sp. GK-1 | reverse complement strand
AATTACATCACCGGGGTGGCCAAAATGGAATCGGGATTGGTCATAATCCTTGATTTAGAAAAGGTTATTGGCCGGGACATGGCTGAAACTGTATAAATGCTCATACAGTCTGACAGGGGGTTAGCCATAAACGCTGACCCTCTGTGCTGTTTTCGGTAGGAACTGCCGCTATGGAGGTAAAACAGCCTTTGCCCTGTGGAAGGCCGCTACACCGGTGAAACAACCGTTGCTCCAAGTCTACGGGCAGAGCCGGTGTAAACTCCGTTCGGTTGAAATCACTGAACCCGGCCGAATCGTCGTCCTGACTTGCGGCCGGGTTTCCGGCGTCCGTGCCGGAAACAGTGATTTCAAGCCCTCACTGTCGTTAACACCGGCTAACTGCCCTCCGCCAAGTCGCAACTCATTGTTTCACCGGGCAGCGGCCATTCTTAGGCAAAAGTGTTTCACGGGCAGCGGCTACTTTCCCTCTTACTCTGCAGGGTAGGCAGGGTTCTCCGCTACCGTTTGGGAGCGACTGCGCCCGCAAATCCGCTGCCGGGCAGGCAGAGAGTTCCCGCATGTCCGAAGATGGCGAAGGCCGCGGGGAAGTCCGGCACTCAACGCAAGTTGAGTGGCTGGACGGGAGGCGGCCTGACCCGCAAGAAATGCATTATGAGCCATCGAGTTCGGGAACGCTGCCTGCCCGGCAAGGGTTTGCAGCACAAAGCTCCCGGGTAGCGGGGATACCCTCCTACCCTGCCGCCATTCTCCAGCACCAAGCTCCGGGGTAGCCGGGTCATCCCACCCACCCTTCCATTGCAACGTTGAAATCGCTGAACCCGGCCAAATCGTTATCCTGGCTTGCGGCCGGGTTTCCGGCGTCGGTGTCGGATGATGAGGCCGCTTTTATCGGGCAATCTTTTCCAGCAATTCCCCGAAGTTTGGAAATGAAACATCTGCGGCTTCCCAGCCGTCAATTGTTGTTTCCCCTTCTGCCACCAGCCCGGCTACAGCCATAGCCATGGCTATCCGGTGGTCGCCGTGGCTGTCACAGAAGGCAGCCTGCAGCTTTCTCCCCCCTTTTATGCGCAGCCCGTCCGGTAGTTCATCCACTTCTACCCCAAATTTTGCTAACTCCATTGTTACGGTAGCAATGCGGTTGGTCTCTTTCACTTTGAGCTCAGCGGCATCCCGGATGACCGTTTCTCCGTCCGCCACGGCCGCTGCCACGGCCAAAACGGGAATCTCGTCGATCAGTCGGGGAATAATGGCTCCGTCAATTTCCACGCCTCTTAATAGGCTGGATTTAACCAATATATCGCCAACGGGTTCCCCAGATACCTCCCTTTCGTTTAAAATTTCAATCCGGCCACCCATTTGCCGCAATACGTCAATAATGCCGTCGCGCGTCGGATTAAGCCCCACTTCCCGGAGCATGAGTTCTGAACCGGGAGTTGTCAGCCCGGCAACAATAAAGAAAGCCGCCGAGGAAATATCCCCCGGTACCCTGACTTCCCTGCCTGTGAGCTCGGGAAATCCCGTTACCGATATCCTGTTGCCTTCGACCTCAATATCAGCCCCAAAATACCGGAGCATCCGTTCCGTATGGTCCCTTGACTTAACAGGTTCCTCCACCCTTGTTTGCCCGGAAGCAAAAAGTCCGGCCAGGAGAACGGCCGACTTCACCTGGGCGCTGGCTACAGGAGAAACAAAATCAATTGGATATAACTCTCCTCCTTTTATAGCCAGAGGTGCAAGCCGTCCGTTCTCGCGGCCCCAGATGTGGGCGCCCATTCTGGTTAAGGGGATGGTGACCCTGTCCATAGGCCTTTTCCGGATGGATTCATCACCTGTCACAGAAGAAAAGAAGGGCTGGCCCGATAAAATACCCGTCATCAGCCTGATGGTCGTTCCTGAATTGCCAACATCAAGGATGTCCCCGGGTTCCTGCAAACCCCTCAACCCCTTCCCCACCAGGGTGACAATGTTATCCTTTTCTATATTAATTTCAATCCCCATGGCCCGAAAACACCGGATGGTGCTCAGGCAATCGGCTCCCATAAGGAAATTCTCAATCCTTGTGGGCCCCTCAGCCAGAGAGCCGATCATAACAGCCCGGTGGGATATGGATTTATCACCGGGAACGGCAATTGTTCCTCTTAGCTTTACGCCGCCTGATACTCTATACTTCATAGCACACCCCGTTCAATGTATCCGATAAAACATCTCGAAAATATCTTATAACATGTTAATAATCTTTTACAATTTTATTTTTGCCTTAATATTGTTTTCTCTAAACAAAGTTAATGCCTTTTCCTGATCTTCGGCAGAACCAAAGCCAAGGCGGATACTACCACCTTCGCCCTCTTTTACCCGCATAATTTCTATATCACTGATATTTATTCCTGCCTCTCCCAGTAAACTCGCTATTCCGGCAATGACGCCGGGCCGGTCAGGTACATAAATTATTATCTCATACAGTACAGGCAGGTAACCCTTCATCCTGGCTGGAATACCTCTGCGTATTTCCCTCGCCCTATTGAACTCAGCCTCGATCCCCTCTTCGTCACAGTTGTCGATCATGGCCTCCATCTCATTTAATGTTTCTTTAAATATCTTCAGAACCTCCAATATCTGCTCTTTGTTTGTGGTACATATATCCCTCCACATCAAAGGGTGGCCTGATGCTATGCGGGTGGTATCCCGGAACCCGCCGGCGGCCAGCCCCAATATGTCCGGGTAATCCTTATGCAGGCGGCCTACGGTATTGACCAACGCCGCAGCCACAATATGGGGCAGATGACTGATGCCGGCCACAAGGAAATCATGCTGTACCGGGTTCATTTCCAACACCCTGGCGCCAATAGAATTTACAGTCTGCTTCAGCTTTTGTACTGGCTCTTCCGGGGTGCCCGGCATCACGGTCAGTATATGTACCGCATTTTCAAACAGGTACAAATCGGCTCCGTTAACGCCGGCCTGTTCGGACCCGGCCATGGGATGTCCCCCGACAAACACCGTTCCTTCAGGCATTATCCTTGCTGCTGTTTCAACAATAAGGTTTTTCGTACTGCCTACGTCAGTAACCACGCACCCTTTTTTCAGGAAAGGCGCTATTTCTGTTAATATCCGAACAGAAGTGCAGATGGGAGTTGCCAATACAACCAAATCGGCTTCCGCAACCCCTGCCTGCAAATCAACGATGCCGCGGTCAATGGCCTCCATTTCCACTGCCGTATCAAGTATCTTCTCTTTTACGTCCACGCCAATAACAGATTTGGCCAAACCCTTCTTTCTCAATGCCATCCCCAGCGAACCGCCTATTAATCCGACACCGACAATAGTCACCTGTTCCCACAGCGGCTGCATTCTAACTCCCTCCCAAAACAATTGCTATAAGGGAGATTATAAAGTTCTCCCCATAGCTTCCGCAATACCCCTGACCTCGTTCATAAGTTGGGCAAAATTCTCCGGCGTCAGGGATTGTGGCCCGTCGGACAGCGCTTCGGCCGGATTGGGATGCACCTCTATCATGAGTCCGTCGGCCCCGGCCGCTATGGCTGCCCTGGCCATGGGTTGTACATACATCCACTTGCCCGTACCGTGGCTGGGGTCAACAATAACCGGCAGATGCGACAAGTTTTTGGCCACCGGAACAGCGCTTAAATCAAGGGTATTCCTGGTGTGTTCCTCAAAGGTCCGGATACCCCGTTCACATAATATGACATCGTAATTACCGCCGGACATAATGTATTCGGCAGCCATCAACCATTCTTCTATGGTGGCTGAAGGCCCGCGTTTTAGAATGACAGGTTTTTTAATGGTTGATACCTCTTTTAGCAGGAAGAAATTCTGCATGTTCCTGGCGCCTATCTGCAGAATGTCCGCATATTTGCAGACCAGCTCCACCGTCCTGGGATCAACAACCTCAGTAACTACCAGCAGGCCCGTCTCTTCTCTTGCTTCTGCTAACATCTTCAGACCTTCTTCCTCCAAACCCTGGAAAGAATAGGGGGAAGTACGGGGTTTAAAAGCCCCGCCTCGTAAAATGGTAGCTCCGGCCTCTTTCACTGCTTTCGCCGTAGTCATTATCTGTTCCCTGCTCTCTACGGCACAAGGGCCCGCCATGACATGAATCTGCCGCCCGCCAATTTCCAGATCGCCGATTTTTATTCTGGAATACTCAGGCTTAAATTCCCTGCTGACAAGTTTATAGGGATGTAGAATGGGCACTACCTTTTCGACCCCAGGCATCGCCTCCAGGGCAATCTCCGATAAAAGCGACTTATCGCCTATAGCCCCTATTATGGTCCTCTCCACACCTTCTGATAAATGAATCTTGAAACCCAGCCCCGCTAAACGGTTTTTTACGTTTTCAATCTGTGACTGGGTAGCATCATGTTTCATAACAACAATCATATTTATCCCTCACTTTAAATTTTCCTCTACCCTTTCCTTTTTTTGCAAAAATCTTTTACCCTTCAACTTCCTATCTTTCTGTAATTTGCGAAAAAATCATGAAACACCCATTACCCGGATATTAAAAAAGCACTCCAAAAAGGAGCGCCTAAGGCATACTTTTCCATAGCCACTTAACCTCCCTTCCTGCCGTCCTACCGCTTTTTTTTTAATGTTAAATTCCAACCATCCTACAATTTTATCGTACCATATTAATTTTGTTTTGACAAGAAACCTTTTCCTCTTTATCGCACGTTCTATCTACGGCTGCCGCCACCGCTCTCACTTCTTTCATCAATTTGGCGAAGTTTTCCGGTGTAAGAGATTGGCCGCCATCGCACAAGGCCAACTCCGGTTCAGGATGCACTTCTATCAGTAGTCCATCGGCGCCTGCGGCAACGGCTGACCTAGACAAAGGTCCCACCATCCCCCACCTGCCTGCGGCATGGCTTGGGTCAACAATAACAGGCAAATGCGACAGGTGTTTTACAGCAGGAATTGCGCTGATATCGAGAGTGTTCCTGGTATATGTTTCGAAGGTCCTGATGCCTCGTTCACACAAGATAACATTATGGTTCCCCTCGGCCATTATGTATTCAGCAGCCATCAGCCACTCTTCAATAGTGGCCGATAATCCCCTTTTCAGAAGCACCGGTAAAGAAGACCGGCCCACTTCTTTCAAAAGCACAAAATTCTGCATGTTCCTGCTGCCCACCTGGATAACATCGCAATAACGGGCAATCAGTTCCACATCCCTGGTATCAAGCACCTCAGTAACCACTGGCATCTCAGTCAGTTCTTTCGCTTCAGCTATTATCTTCAATCCTTCTTCAGCAAGACCCTGGAAAGTATAGGGAGAGGTCCTGGGTTTAAAGGCGCCGCCTCTGAGCATGTGCGCTCCCAACCGTTTCAATGTCACGGCCGTTTCCAGGTATTGTTCCTTATCCTCTATAGCACAGGGTCCTGCAATTATCACGATATTGTTACCGCCAACTTTTATTCCCTTGATGTCTACTATCGTATCGTCTTTTTTGGTTTCCCTGCTGACCAAAGCATCATGTCTCACTGTCCTGACCCCCAAGATAAACAAAGCTTTAAAAACAATGCCGGCCGGTACACTACCGAACCGTATATACTATAATTATATCGCTTCTTTTAAGCTATGAACAAAGTTTTTTACGTGAACCAGCAAATCAGGTGAATTCTGATATTCTTCAATAGTTTTTACCAAAGCGCTGCCAACTATGACAGCATCACAATGTTTTGCAATTTCCCGGGCCTGTTCCGGGTGGGAAACACCAAACCCTACGGCCAGCGGATTGGCGGTATTTCTTCGCACACAGTCAAGAAAATCCTCCAGGCCTGGCGGCACCCCCTGCCGTATACCTGTTACCCCTGTCAGAGATACACAGTAAACAAAACCCCTGTCACCGGCAGTAATCCGTTTTATACGTTCAGCCCCGCTTGTGGGGGCGACCAGGGGAATCAAATATAACCCTTGGGCCGTAAGTTCCCTTTCCAAAGGAGCGGCTTCTTCTACAGGCAGGTCCGGCACAATGACGCCATCTACTCCCACCGTTAAGGCTTCAGCAGCAAATGCCGCCAGTCCGTACCTGAGAACAGGATTATAATAAGTCATTAAAATTAAAGGTATGTTACTCTGCTTCCTGACTTCCCGTACTGCACCAAAAATTCCCTTTAAGGCAGTACCGTTTTTTAACGCCCGCAAAGAGGCCTTTTGTATGACCGGCCCGTCAGCCAACGGGTCAGAATAAGGTACGCCCAGTTCCACAATGTCGGCGCCGGCTTTTTCCATTTCCAGCACTAGGCGAACTGTAGTTTCCAGATCAGGATCGCCGGCCGTGACGAAAGTTATAAGGCCTTTTTCCCCACGCCTGGCCAGGTTATCAAATTTCTGCTTTATTCTATTTTCTAAGAGCATGGTCTTTTCATCAGCATAAGCCATCCCTAGTCCACCTCCAGTAAAGCCGCCACCGTCTGAACATCTTTGTCGCCCCGCCCGGAAAGGTTTACCACCACGACCTGATCCCCGTTTAACCTGGGAGCCAGTTTTAAAGTCTCCGCCAGGGCATGGGAACTTTCTAGGGCCGGTATAATTCCTTCCGTCCGGCATAGGACCTGAAAAGCCTCCAGAGCCTCCTGGTCCGTAACAGATGTATATGTCACACGACCTGTTTCTTTTAAATAGCTGTGTTCCGGTCCAACCCCCGGATAATCAAGACCGGCCGAAACAGAATGGGCTTCCAAAATCTGGCCGTCATCGTCTTGCAGCAGGTAGCTGTAAGCCCCGTGCAAGACCCCTTTGCTGCCCTTCGTCAATGTAGCCGCATGATAAGGTGTATGAAGTCCGTGTCCCGCAGCCTCGACCCCAATCATCTTCGTTTCCGTATCCAGAAACGGATGAAACAAACCCATGGCATTACTACCGCCTCCTACGCAGGCTACCAGATAATCAGGCAGCTTTCCTTCCAATTCCAGAATTTGCTGCCTGGTCTCCAGCCCAATTACCGACTGCAGGTCCCGCACGATCATAGGATAGGGATGGGGTCCGCCTACTGATCCCAAAACATAGAAAGTAGTCCGGACATTGGTAACCCAGTCCCTAATGGCCTCATTCATAGCATCTTTTAAGGTCCTGCTGCCGGAAGACACAGGTTGCACCCGAGCCCCCAGGATTTTCATCCGGAAAACATTCAGTTCCTGTCTTTTTATGTCTTCTTCGCCCATGTAAACAACACATTCCAGGCCGAACAGAGCTGCCGCCGTCGCTGTAGCCACTCCGTGCTGACCGGCGCCTGTTTCGGCAATCACCCGTTTTTTGCCCATTTTTCTGGCCAGCAGCACCTGTCCGATGGTGTTGTTGATCTTATGGGCGCCGGTATGGTTCAGGTCTTCCCTTTTTAAATATATCTTCGCGCCACCGCAGTAATCAGTAAGCCGTCTGGCAAAGTAAAGGCGCGAGGGCCGGCCCACATATTCGGCAAGATATTTTCTGAATTCGGCCTGAAAATCGGGATCATTTTTGTATTGTAAATAGGCTTCTTCCAGCTCGAAAAGAGCCGGCATGAGGGTCTCCGGGACAAACCTGCCGCCAAACTCCCCGTAATATCCGTTTTTATCAGGCAGTACCTGCATAGTTGTACCTCCTCACTTGTTCAATAAATCTGCGCATTTTATCCTGGTTTTTCATACCACCCGTTTCCACCCCACTGCTTACATCCACTCCGTAAGGCAGTGTTGTTTCGATAGCCTTCCGTACATTCTCCGGGGTTAAACCACCGGCCAGAATTACAGGGCCGTACTCTTTGGCGTGCACTGCCAAGGACCAGTCAAAAGTCTGCCCGGTACCGCCCGGCTGCCCCGGGACGAAAGTGTCCAATAAAAACCCACTGACACAACCTTTATATGAAGCCAGTTCTTCAAGGTAACCCTCTCTGACCCTTATACCTTTGACCACCTTAGCCCTGACTTCCCGGCAGTATTCAGGGCTCTCGCTGCCGTGCAACTGTACTGTGTCCAGCCCCACCCAGTCTATTATTCTGTTTACCTCGCCAACAGCTTCATCCACGAATACCCCGACAATATTTACATAGGGGGGTACGGCGTTGGCAATTTCCCGGGCCTTTTCTATGGTTACCTGCCTGCGCCCGGTGGCAAAAACGAGACCGATGGCATCGGCTCCGTAGGAAGCCGCCGCTACAGCATCAGCAGGGTTTGTAATGCCGCAAATCTTTACCCTGACCATCAGGCAACCCCCTCCCATCCCAGCAGTTCAAGAACTTTTTGCCGAATATCCTTTTCCCGCATCAATGACTCGCCCACCAAAACGGCATCCACACCGTGGCTCTTTAAAAATTTAACATCATTACCGTTTTTAATGCCGCTTTCACTGACAATTTTACAACCTTTGGAATCCCGTATCTTGCCGCAGAGATTAACGGTAGTATTGAGGTCAGTATGAAAGGTCTGCAAGTCCCGGTTATTGATCCCCAAGAGGTGTAGGGGCAGCCCTTTGACCCGCTCATATTCTTCTTCCGAATGAATCTCCACCAGGCATTCCATGCCCAGTTCTGTCGCCAGATCAAATAACTCGGGGAGCATCTTATCATCCAAAGCAGCTGCAATTAGCAGGATCAGGTCAGCTCCCAGGCAGCGACTTTCATAAACCTGCCAGGGGTCAATGATAAAATCCTTGCGCAAGAGCGGCAGGTCGGTAACTTTTCGCACGGCCTGCAGGTAAGCAGAACTGCCGAAGAAAAACTTTTCATCGGTGAGAATTGAAATGGCTGCCGCTCCGGAAGCCGTATAAATTTTAGCTATCTCAACAGGGTCAAAATCTGCCCTGATAATACCTTTGGAAGGAGAACCTTTTTTTATTTCCGCTATTAATCCCATTGCAGGCCTATTATCCAGCGCTTTTACGAGAGACCTGGCAGGGGGCAAAGCAGCCAGGCTCTGTTTCATTTCCGTCATTGATTTAAGGGTTTTTGCTAATTTCACTTCCTGCTTTTTCTCCTTGAGAATACTATCTAATATCATCCCGTTTATGCCCCCTGGCTGACCCTCTGGTTTTCCATGGCCATCTCATTGGTTATTTTAATCAGGTCCTTTAATTTTTTTAAGGCCGCTCCACTGTCAATAGACTTTGCCGCCAGTTTTATCCCGTCGGCGATGTCACTGCTGAATCCGGCAGCAACCAGGCCCAGAGCCGAATTTATCAAAACTACATCCCTATGCACGCCAGGCGCCCCCTCCAGAACATTACGCGTAATGCGCGCATTTTTTGCCGGATCCCCCCCGGTCAAGGCATTATTCGGCACCCGTTGAAAACCGTAATCAAGAGGATCCAACTGGTATGTATGAACCCTGCCGTTTTTAACCTCACTGACAACTGCCGGACCCGATAGGGAAACCTCATCCATACCCCCGGCGCCATGGACCACAAAAGCCGCCTTGGTGCCCAGTTTGGCCAACACACCGGCCAATACCTCTGTCAGGCGTTCGTCGTAAACTCCTACGACCTGGACCTGCGCCCCCGCAGGGTTGGTAAGGGGCCCCAAGATATTAAAAACAGTCCTGATTCCTATTTCACGCCTCGGCCCAATAGCATATTTCATCGCCCCGTGCAATGCAGGAGCGAATAAAAACCCGATGCCTATGCGGTCGATACAAGCTCCCACCTGCTCAGGCCGTAGGTTCAGGTTGACGCCCAGGGCTTCCAGGACATCAGCACTGCCGCTTTTGCTTGAAACAGAACGATTGCCGTGTTTGGCCACAGGCACGTCGGCCCCGGCCACAACAAAAGCAACTGTTGTGGAAATATTGAATGTATTGGCTTCGTCGCCCCCGGTTCCGCATGTATCCAAAAGCAAGATACGGGACGTGGGCACCGGGGTAGCCTTAGCCCGCATAACCCGGGCAAAACCGGTTATTTCATCAACAGTTTCCCCTTTAATCCTTAAAGCGGTAATTACAGAAGCTATCTGGGCGTCCGTTGCCCGCCCACTCATAATTTCTTCCATCAGCCCGGCAGCTTCCTCTTCGTTCAGGTCCTGCCCAGCCACAACTTTGCTAATGCTCTCCTTTAACACTATACTCTCCTCCTCTCAACTCATCTACTAATGGTCAATAAGGTAGATTATTGACCTCTGCAATTAAGTCTCTCTTCTCCCCCAGACCTACTTTCGCTTTACTGTTTACAGACCCACTTTTGGCTAACTGTCAACTGTTTACTTTTGCCTTACTGACAAAGCCAGGAAATTCTTCAACAATGTCTTTCCGGCTTCAGTTAAAATTGATTCGGGGTGGAACTGGACTCCTTCCACAGCCATTTGCTTGTGCCTGATACCCATTATCTCATTCTGGTCCGTCCAGGCAGTAATTTCCAAGCAGTAGGGTAAGGTTTCCCGTTCCACGATCAGCGAATGGTAACGGGTAGCCGTGAACGGAGACGGAATTCCCTGGAAAATCGTCCGGCCGTCGTGGTATATCCGGGAAGTTTTGCCATGCATGAGGTTTTCTGCCCTGATTACTTTCCCGCCAAAGGCCTGACCGATGGCCTGGTGACCCAGACAAACCCCGAGAATGGGAATTTTCCCGGCAAAATATTTGATTAGATCCAGGGATATCCCCGCTTCATTGGGCGTGCAGGGGCCGGGGGAGATGATAATATGATCGGGATTCAGCTCCTCTATTTCCGGTAAGGTAATTTTATCGTTCCGGTAAACAGTGATTTCTGCCCCCAGTTCCCCCAGGTACTGGACTAGGTTGTAAGTAAAAGAATCGTAGTTGTCAATCATTAACAGCACTTTTCATCCAACCTCCCTGAAAGCAAGTGTTTCGATTAGTGCTCGCGCCTTGTTTAACGTTTCCTGGTATTCCCTTTCCGCATCGGAATCAGCTACGATACCCGCCCCTGCCTGAATATGGACCATACCCCGGTGGACCAAAATGGTCCTGATGGTAATGCAGGTATCCATGTTACCCGTAAAACTTAAGTACCCTATGGCCCCGCCGTATAATCCACGTTTGGTGGGTTCGAGTTCCTCAATTATTTCCATAGCCCTGACCTTGGGAGCCCCTGACAAGGTGCCGGCAGGAAAGCAGGCCTGCAGGGCTGCAAAAGCTGTCTTTCCTTCCGCTAAATGGCCTTTTACACTGGAAACAAGATGCATTACGTGGGAATACCTTTGAACAACCATAAAATCCGTTACTTCTATACTACCATATTCGCACACCCGGCCCAAGTCATTTCTGCCCAAATCAACCAACATCAGGTGCTCCGCCAGTTCTTTTTCATCCTGCAAGAGTTCTTGTTCCAAGGCCCGGTCTTCCTCAGGGGTTACCCCTCTGGGCCGGGTTCCGGCGATGGGACAGGTTTGCACGATTCCGTCCTCAACCCTGACCAGCATTTCCGGCGAAGACCCAATAATCTGGATTTCTCCGAAATCCAGAAAGTACAGATATGGCGCCGGATTTATTACTCGCAAAGTCCTGTACAGGGAAAAAGGATCGGTATTCAGCGGCAGGCTGAATCTTTGTGACAGCACTACCTGAAAAATATCGCCGGCCTTAATATATTCCTTGGCCTTGTTTACCATTTCGAGAAATTTTCTTTTCGGCAGGTTGGATTTTATGTCTCCGCTTTGTTCAGGAGTACTCCCTCGGGACAAAACAGAAATGTTATGCTGCAGGATTTTTTTTCTGATAATTTCCAGGTCTTTCACCGCTTGCATGTACTGTAGCCGTGAATCTTTACCCGGCATAGTATTGCAGATAATCTTCAGTTTATGGGTTATATGGTCAAAAGCCAAAACAAATCTGGTAATAATAAAGTGACATTCGGGTAAATCCAAATCATCCATATTGCAGTCGGGCAGCTTTTCAAAAAACCTGACGGTATCATAGCCGAAATACCCGACAGCTCCGCCATAAAACCTGGGCAGGTCAGTTAATTTAGGGGCATTAAATCTTTGCATCAACTTTTCCAGTTCTGCCAGGGGAGAACCGGAAAACTCGTATATATAATCCCCCTCAATAATTTTCCCCGCTCCTTTTTTGCTGGTAAAGGTAATTACCGGTTCAAACCCCATAAAAGAGTAACGGGCCAGGTTTTCACCACCTTCCACACTTTCCAGCAGAAACCCCTGTTTCCCCTGGCACGCTTTGGCGTAAACCGTAATCGGTGTATCCGTGTCAACTACCACTTCGGTATGTACAGGTATCAGGTTATATTCTTCTGCCATTTGCAAATAATCATTTTCCGATGGATAAATCATGTTCCCATCTCCCCGCAAAAACAATAAAACCAGCACTCAAATGAGTACTGGTTTAAATATACATATCCCAGACCTCATCTCAGCTCAGCTCTGCTCTGCTATTTCTCGACTATACTCAACTGCGTAAAAACTCAACTCAGCTTATACTGAATATAACATGGGATAAGCCCGTCTGTCAACAATTGTTTAAAGATCCGGGCGAAGTTTGGTGGCATCCCGCAGGTAAAGGTGCTTTATCTCGTCCTGTTTTTTGGTAGTATTTACATGCATCAGCACCCGGATAACCCCGGACATGGCCTTGGGGACATCAATTTCCCTGGCGCACAACAGGGGCACATACTTCCATCCTAACTCTCTTGCCGCCAGAGCCGGAAACTCCGCATTCAAATCAGGTGTAGTAGTAAAAAATATGCTGGCTATGTCCTCAATTTCCACACCGTTTTCCTTCATGAGTTCCTGCAAAAGTTCCACTGTTGCGTTAAAGATTTCCCGGGCGCTATTTTCCTTAACGGTTATCGCACCACGTATTCCGCGTACATACCATCTTTCTACCATCATACCATCCTCCCCGTAGTATTAAATTAAGGAACGGCGCGGTGTCCTAATCCAATGGCCACCTCGTCCAGGTGCAGCAATCCAATGCCAAAAAATACGGCTACTGTTATATGGTCCTTCTGCCGTGCAATGCCGATCTTCCCTCCCACGTTTAATCCCAAAGCCTTGGGCATGATTTGTGACAGGGCTTCCCGGGTAGCCCCGGCAACAGCGCCCTCATCGGTATGGGTATCACTGATTACTCCTTCTCGCTTGGCAGCAACAATGGCGCGTTCGACTATCTTTTTTACCGAAGTAATGAACTCGCCACCGTAATCAACGGCCGCCGATCTAATCCCTTCCTGAAGAAACCTGTTCTGCAAAAGTTTTTCGTCTTCCCTGCTCTCAGTCAATGCCATTTGGATTGCCGCGCTGGCTGTTTTCTTGCTTCCAATAAGGGTCACAATATCACCGTCCTACCGAATGATATCTAATTATATTACAGAGGTTACCATTAGTCAACGTTGTTCAAAGGCAGGGCTTTCCGTTCATGGCGAAGTCTGATTATGGTTCCTTCCTTTAGTTTGATTACCTTCCGGTCATTTTGCATGACCTGAATAAAAACAGGTTTGTCATAAAAAGATGCATCCAGCTCTACCAAATCCCCGGGATACACGGCTATAGCAGCGTATTTTTCAGCAAAATCGGCCCTTTTTTTACCGTTGACGTATATCGCGGCTTGGGCCAGCGAGGTATAGTCAACCAGTGAAAAAATGACTACAGACTTTTCCCCTATGTTCTGTCCGATAACCATTTGGTTGTCGGCAATCTGCCTGCTGGGTACAGAAAAATCCAGCATGGAACTGAACGAACCGGTGGTTACTGTCTGAACAGCCACTAAAACTACCAAACCCATTAATGTGACCCGGACCAATAGGCGTTCAATAATTTTGATCAACCGCATTGAGTTTATCACCCCCGCAGGTTTTTATACTTTATATATTCCTGCGCAGGGATTTTTATCCCAAGCCCGGCCCGGTTTCATTTTCTTCCCGCAATATTTTACATTTGTGCGGCTGCTTTCCCGGCCACGTACCCGGTAGAAAAAGCAGCCTGCAGGTTGAACCCGCCGGTATATCCGTCAATATCGATGACTTCACCTGCAAAATAAAGCCCTTGCACTAACTTAGATTCCATAGTTTTGGGGTTGATTTCTTTTACTGATACACCGCCGGCGGTTACCATGGCGTCCCTGAGCGGACGGCTCCTGGATATAGTTATGGTGAGCCCCTGGATTAAGGCTAATAGCTTCAGACGCTCCCTTTTACTGATCTGGTGCACCGGTTTGTCCCCAGGAATATTACTCAACCTTATAATCACCGGAATCAACGAACCGGGCAGCAGTTCTCCCAGCGAGTTATTCAATTGTTTGCGCCGGTTTTTCTCAAAATCCCGTAAAATCACATTATCCAACTGTTCCTGGGTAAAGGCCGGTTTTAAGTTGATTTTCAGCACTACCTCCTGCCCCAACTCCAGGTTCTCCCGGACAGTGCGACTTAAAGTGAGGATTATAGGGCCGGAAACACCAAAATGGGTAAATAGCATCTCGCCAGATTTCTCACCTACTGGTTTTCCGGCAGCAATCACCTTAATTAATACATTTTGTAAAGTCAGCCCCTGCAGTCCTTTGACCCAGTCTTCCCTTGTTTCCAAAGGCACCAACGCCGGTTTAGGGGTTATAATGGTATGACCGGCTTTTTCGGCCATTCGGTAGCCATCCCCCGTAGAACCGGTACTGGGGTATGACATCCCCCCGGTGGCTATAATCACTGCGTTTCCCGGTTCTTCCCCACCGCCGGCTAATTTTACACCCTTTACGTGGCTGTCCCGAATAATTACTTCTTCCACTGTCTCACCGCACCGGAACTCTACTCCTGCCTCCAGACAGTATTTTTTCAATACGGCCACTACATCGGCGGCCTTATCGGTAACGGGGAAAAACCTTCCCCCCCGTTCCAATTTTACTTCTAAACCCCGTTCGGAAAAAAAACTTATTAAATCCCAGTTGCTGAATGTGCTGAAGGCGCTGTACAGAAACGGGCCGTTACCCGGAAAACTTTTTACAAATTCATGCAGATTTGCCTCGTTAGTCAGATTGCATCTGCCGTTACCGGTAATGAGGATTTTCTTGCCTGGTTGTTTATTCTTCTCAAACAATATAACCCTGGCGCCTTCCTCCGCTGCTTTTCCTGCAGCCATAAGGCCCGCCGCCCCAGCGCCCACGACTAAAACGGTTTTCATGGGTCCACCTCTGTTAATTGGTTTAAAACCTGTTTAAAATCTCTGGGTTCTCTGTGGTATGGTTTATTTTTCTAAATAGTTTGCCACCACAGCTATATTAAAAGCTTTACTATAAAAGGCGCTATAATAGCAGTAACGATACCTGTCAGAACTATGGCGGCGCCGCTCATGGAACCTTCTACCTCTCCAATTTGCACAGCCCGGGAAGTCCCGCCGGCATGGGAAGCCGTCCCAATGCCTATGCCCGTAGCCACACGGCTTTTCACCCTGGCCAGCTTCATTACTTCCGCTCCTACAGCCCCGCCGAATATGCCTGTAACAGCCACAGCAAAAACAATGACCGAAGTATTGCCGTGCAGTTTTTCCGTAATCCCGATAGCAATAGGCATAGTGGTGGATTTCGCCGCTATGGAGGTGATCACATATTTGCTTACCCCCAGCAGTTTCGCCAAATATACAGTGGAAAAAGCTGCAGTGACGGCTCCGGTGAACACTCCGAGCATAATAGGTCGGAAATTTTCCCTGATCACAGGAATCTGTTTATACAGAGGCACCCCTAGGGCAACAGTGGCCGGGCCCAGAAAAAAGGTAATAATCCTGCCTCCCTGGTTGTATGTATCGTAATTAATGCCGGCAAAATGAATGACAAGCATAACAATAACACTGGCCAGAATCAAAGGGTTGAACAGGAAGAAATGCACCTTCCGGTAAAGCCTGTTGACGGGCACAAATACTGCCAGGGTCAAAGCAACCTGAAACACGGGTTCCTTAAGCATTTCCTTTATCAGCGTCACCGGCCGTACCTCCCTTGTCCATAAACTCTATTACTTTTGCTGTCACCACCATGACCAATACGGTAGTGGCCAGCAAAGTAATCAGCACCTGCATTCCCTCTTTTTTCAACAGGGGCAATATGGTGATCAAACCTACATTCAGGGGAATAAAAAATGACATCATGTTGTCCAGCAGCAGGTTTGCCGCATCCTCTACCTGCTCCAGTTTTACTATGCCCAAAACAAGGGACAGAAACAGCAGTAAAAGTCCGGTCAGATTCCCCGGCAAAATAAGGTGTGTCGCTCGCGTGATAAATTCTCCCAGGGCCTGCATAAATAAAAAAATTGCCAGGCCTTCAAAAACCTGCACTGTCTTTTTCAAGCTCCTCCCCCCAAAACAAGTCTCCATAGCAAGCCTTATAGTATAATTTATCACCGTTAGCACAAAAAGACAAGGGGCACAATCTATTGACCTATACCCCTATAGGGTATATAATTAATTTAAAAACCCGGAAAGGTGGTAACAAGATGAGTAAGGACGTTTCTTTTCAAGACTACGTTATTGTGGCCTGCGGGACGATGATCCCAGAATTAAACTACTTGAAGGCAACCGGTTTTTTGGATGCTGCTAAAATCCTTTACACTACTCCCGGCTTGCACCAGACACCCAATGAATTAGAAAAACAACTGCTTAAACAACTAAACGAAGCTAAAAAGTACGCCAAAAAAATAATTATCGTTTACGGCGGAACCTATTGTTACATAAACATAAAAAATCCCACCAGAACAATTGACACGGTAATAAACGAAATGAGGGAAGAAGGTTATTTCATCTCCCGTACTATTGTGCATAACTGTATAGATATGATTGCTTCTGTGGATGAACGGGAAGAAATTGCCCAGGGCAGCAAGGTCTGGTTCTGCACCCCGGGCTGGTTAAAATACCGTGAACATGAATTCAAGGGTTGGGATAAGGCTACCGCCAATGAAAACTTTCCGCAATACTCCGGTGGCGCAATTATGCTGGACTCCATTGGATTTTTTGACCAGTACATGGAAGAACACCCGGAAGAAATTCTGGATTTCTCTGACTGGATGGGTATCCCCCTGGAAGCCCGGAACGTCTCCCTCGACCGGTTTAAAAATGTGCTTATTAACGCGATGGATCCTGCCGATAAACCCAGGGAATAGCGTGAACTGAAAGAAGCTATACTGTAAAATAATTTGTGTAAACCCCTTGAGCATATGGGATTGAAGCTTCGCCAACCCTAATTTAACCAACTATCCTTTTAGGGATAACAAAAGATAAACTGCCGCTCCCCACATAATAAAAGCAGAAATTTTATTTATCACAATAATAAAATTACCTTTCTTATCAAAATTCCCAGTTAATCTCCCTGCTACCGCTAAACCAAAAAACCATATCCATGACACCAGTACCGTAGCTGATGCAAACGCGAACTTGTCCAAACCTTGATATGCCAAAGAACTTGTACCTATTACACCTACAGTATCCATAATTGCGTGCGGATTAAATAGGGAAACTGACGCAGCAAATATGATTTGTTTTGTTGGGGAAAATGAAGAATATGTATTCTGCTCATTATTATCTATCTTTGACTTCCATGTAGTCCAGCCCATGTAAATCAAAAAAACAACACCTATACCAATTAATACTGACTTAATAATAACCGAACCAAACACTAATACTGATATCCCCATCACTGACAGCGATATCAGGATGGTATCGCAAATTGCAGCCGTTAAGACAACCGGTAACACATTAACGAAGTGACGATGTAATGCACCTTGATTAAATACAAAAATATTTTGAGCTCCTAATGGCATAATCAATGGAAATGCTAGAAGAAAACCATGAATAGCTGCAGTAATCATAATGTTAACTATCACCTTTTCTAAAGTTCATAAGTACTTGGCTATATTAGCTGTAATCGTTAGTTCTTTTCACCTAACACATTGCCTGTGGAAACGAACACGTCTGTCGAACTGGCTGGCGCGACTTTTGCTCACCCCAACCCTTATAAACCCTGGCTCCCAAAAGGCCTGACAGCCGAGGACGGGGCAAGTTGGGTCGGAGCGAAGCGTAGCCGTTTGGCGTTGTGTTAGGTGATGTCTGGCGTCAAGCAAATAGTATATTTTTTATCATTCTTATGATATAATATTATTACGATAAATGATAAAGGGGTGATCTCGTATGCCAATCATTAGGCCTATCTCAGACTTAAGAAACAACTTTAATCAGATATCTGAACTTTGTCATAATGAAGGCGAACCTGTCTTCATTACCAAAAATGGCCAGGGCGACTTGGTTGTTATGAGTATGGCAACTTATGAAAAACTTGAAGCTCTAATTGAATTATACCAAAAACTAGGAGAGGCTGAGCAAGAAAGTGCTTCCGGCGCACCAACTATCAGTCATAAAGCTCTAATGAAGAAAATGAGGGCTACCATCGATGGGTAAAAAGTATCGAATAAGATATCTTCCCAGTGCAGAAAAAGACTTTATGGAAATAACAGAATACATCAGGGCTGATAATCCTACTGCCGCAATTAACTTTATTGACCAATTTGACGAATCTATTTCGAAATTAGAAGATTTCGCACTGATGGGACAGATTCCAAAAGACAGACGACTTCAATTACAAGGTTATAGAATGCTAATAATAGGCAACTATCTGGTCTTTTATGCTGTAAAAGGTACAATTGTTGAAATCAGAAGAATTCTACATGGCAAGAGAAGATATTGTTTTCTTATTGACCCCAAATAGCCAGATTTCGCCTAACGCATGTGCTGGAAACGAACTTGCCCCGGCCGCATGGCTGGCGCGGTTTTTGCGCCTGCAATTGCAAAAATCGTGACACCAAAACTGTTGTGTAGAAAGCCGTCATTCGGCATTTCTGCTAAGCCGCTCATTTGTGTCAGCTTTATTGCGTTGTTGAACAGGAACGGCCCGTAGGCCGAGCACGCGGCGGCCTTTCCCCAGTGTGCCGCCTGTCCAGTGCTACCAAATGAGCAGCGGGGCGGGTCATTGCAGTGGCCCTGGCCCAACCTCTTGGTGGCGCGATTTTTGCCAGGTAACTGCAAAAACCGTGACTGCCGAGGACGGGCGAAGTTGGGCGGAGCGCAGCGCAGCCGTTTAGCCTGTTGTGAAGTGATGTAACTGATATGACCCCAATGTCTTTAAGGAACTATACCAAATCCCAAAATGATTAGTGCACAAATTGCTATCATTATAACGTTTCCGAAGAAACCGATGTTCCCAAGAATTCCAATGAGATTTCTTTTGTTTAATCTGTTTAAGCCCAAATAGCCTAGAGCTAACCCAAATAAGCTTGGAAGCATTGTTGCCAACAACTCGGAATCTTTAAATCTTATCCCTTTAGCCCAAGCAAATATACTAGCTATAAGAAGTAAAACCGATGCAGTTCGAGACAAATATTTTAATTTATTCATAAAAAACTCCTTTCAACCCGTAAGTAACATCAGTTATTTCACCTAACCACCGAAATGCTGCGCCGCTGTAAGCTTCGCTGCATAAATAATGCATGAATACGGGGCAGCCGTTCCATATTTTTACTATACAACAAATTAGCTGTTTATTAAACAAAGGCCTTCCATTATCATGTAGGTGTAAGCAGCATTAAGAACACGAGGTACCAATTGGTAATTTCAATCCTGGCATAAACCCGATCCTAACCATGTGACGAAAACCCGTAATGATAAATACTTATCCCTTTAAGGATGCTACTGCACTCTTTCAAATTTCAGTAACAAAACCGGTTTCTAAATTATTAACTATCTTCGTTCTTTTTGGTCACTTCAATCAGGTCATTAAGTTGCTGAGAAATTTTTAGAAGTTGCTTTGGAAGAACATAGACTATTGTAACCAGCGCCACAACTGCTAAAATAATAATAAAAATGTTTACTAATCCTAAAATGAAAACAAAGTAGTATTCAAAATAATCCCTTCCCTCCACTAATATTGTCGCATCGCTACTACGGCCTCCTTCGCCGCCGGTCCTCATTTTATTTCTCATTGTCACCATGCGGGGAGCCATCAAATATTAAGGCCCTGTGCCTGCGGTTTCTACATACCATCCTCTATCAGATTTCTTAAGATAAAAAAATCTTATTTCCATTCCGGTTTCGTTATCATAATAACCTTCTACTATAAACTGTTTCCCATAATTCTTGTCTTCAAAATTGGTTGGCGTAATTCGTAAGTTGAATGCTTCAGTTGGGTTTCCTTTTAGTAAAACATATTTCTTTATAGCTTTTTCCGGTGTTCCCGATGGTAAGTTTAAAATAACAAAAACCAATGCGCCTATAACAACTAAAGAAGTTAATATTATAGTTATTTTCTTCAGCATAATTATTACCTCTCCACTTAATCGGCTGATTTGAAGTAGGCTTTACCTCTTGGTTGAGAAGGACCGGCCCAATTACCGACTTAGCGCGGTTATACGTAAGTTTACCGCATTGTCTGGTAGTACCAAATGAGCAGCGGGGCGGGTCGTTGTCGTACCTTGCTCTCACCTGCTTGGTGGCGCGGTTTTTGCCAGGTAACTGCAAAAACCGTGACAACCGAGGACGGGGCAAGTTGGGTCGGAGCGCAGCGCAGCCGTTTCCAGCGTTGTTCGTATAATACGGTCATAACCAGCTTGAACTGGTATGGCCTTTTTTGTTTTGT
>NZ_JBSQAT010000025.1:0-25498 GCF_059412445.1 Thermincola sp. GK-1 | reverse complement strand
TTTAAACCTGAGGAAATCATCACTACCCTGGAAATGAACATGAGATGCGGCGTAGGTAAATGCGGACGTTGCAACATCGGCGAGAAGTATATCTGCGTTGACGGACCGGTATTTAACGCGGCCCAGATTAATAAACTGCCGCCTGAGTACTAGCAGTTTTTGGGAAAGGGGTAAATTGATTTGATAAATGTGGTTATAGACGGAAAAAATGTTTCTGTGCCGTCAGGAACCAGTATTTTAAAGGCTGCCCAGTCTATTGGGATTGAGATCCCAAACCTGTGTTATGACCCTGAACTGACGGTCTTTGGCGCCTGCAGGTTATGTGTGGTCGAAGTAGAGGGGGCCAGGAACCTTATGGCAGCCTGCTGCACAGAAGTTGCCGAAGGGATGGTGGTACATACTCAGAGCGCTTCAGTGGTCGAAGCGCGAAAAGTGATAATCGAACTGCTCCTGGCCAATCATCCCGAGGACTGCATGACCTGCCAGAAATTCGGCAATTGTAAACTTGCCGATTACGCGTATCTTTATGGCGTGCGTAAAAGTAGTTTCACCGGCGAAAAAAGAGATGAAGCGATAGATGCCAGCAACCCCTGTATTGAACGGGACATGAATAAATGTATTCGATGCGGCAAGTGTGTGAGGGTATGCTCCGAAATTCAGGGACGGCATGTAGTGGATTTCAGTTCCAGGGGTTTTGGCACCAAAATAACCACCGCTTTTGACACGCCCTTGGGAAAGTCTGATTGTGTTAGCTGCGGCAGCTGCGTCGCGGTATGTCCCACGGGAGCCCTTACTGAAGCCATGATGAAAGGGCAGGGGAGAAGTTGGGAAGTTAAAAAAGTCAGGACCACCTGCCCTTACTGCGGCTGCGGCTGTAACTTTGACCTGAACGTGAAGGATAATCGGGTGATAGGGGTTACCTCTAACCCCTTAAGTCCTGTGAACGGGCGGCATCTATGTGTTAAAGGCCGTTTTGGTTATGATTTTATCCATAGCCCGGAACGGCTTACCGACCCCCTGATTAAGGAAAACGGGAAATTTAAAAAAGTCAGTTGGGATGCGGCTCTTAACTATATTGCTGACAGGCTCGGGGAAATCAGGCAGCAACACGGCGGTGATTCTCTGGCTGTATTGAGTTCGGCCAGGTGCACCAATGAGGAAAACTATTTACTTAACAAATTTGCCCGTGCTGTACTGGGCACTCCAAATATAGACCATTGTGCACGATTATGCCATGCTTCAACTGTCGCCGGGCTTGCTCTTGCTTATGGCAGTGGCGCGATGACTAACTCCATCAGAGAAATCCGGGATGCGGATTTTATCTTAATAATAGGGTCAAATACGACTGAAACACACCCAATTATCAGCCTGGAAATACGAAAGGCCCTGAAAAAGGGAGCCAAGTTAGCGGTTGCAGACCCGCGGAAAATAGAACTTACCGGCCTGGCTGACTTCCACCTGCAGCTCAGGCCGGGGACCAACGTAGCGTTAATTAACGGGTTAATAAACGTAATACTGGAAGAAGACCTGTGGGATAAAGAATTTGTAAAAAACCGAACCGAAAATTTCTCTGCCATGCGGAAAGCTGTTCTGAAATATAATCCTGAATATGTGGCAGGAATAACCGGTGTTGACGCAGAACTTATCCGGCAGGTAGCAAGGGCATATGCCCGGGCGGAGAAGGCTACTATATTATATACTATGGGTGTTACCCAGCATACTTCGGGTACGAATAATGTACTGGCAATTGCCAACCTGGCCATGCTCTGCGGCCAGATTGGCAAACCAAGTTCCGGCGTCAATCCATTAAGAGGTCAGAACAATGTCCAGGGCGCCTGTGATATGGGGGCACTGCCTAACGTTTTCCCTGGTTACCAGCCGGTGGCTGACCCGGCCAACGTGCAGAAGTTCGGCCAGGCCTGGAACGCCGAAGTACCCGGGGAAATTGGCCTGACTGTGGGCGAAATGATAGATGGAGCTCTTGCGGGGCACATTAAGAGTATGTACATTGTGGGCGAGAACCCCATGCTCAGTGACCCGGATATTCAGCATGTCCAAAAGGCGTTGGAAAGCCTGGAATTCCTTGTAGTCCAGGATATTTTCCTTACAGAAACTGCTAAACTTGCTGATGTGGTACTGCCAGGAACAAGTTTTGCTGAGAAGGACGGTACTTTCACCAATACAGAAAGAAGGGTGCAAAGGATCAGTAAGGCTATTGAACCTATTGGCAATACTAAACCGGACTGGCAAATTATTTGCTGTTTGGCGGAAAAAATGGGTTACCGGCAGATGAAGTACTTCCATCCCTCTGAGATAATGGATGAAATCGCCAGGTTAACCCCAATTTATGGCGGTATCAGCTATGACAGGCTGGAAGAACAGGGGCTGCAGTGGCCTTGCGGAGATAAAAAACACCCTGGCACACCTATCCTGCATAAGGATAAATTTACTAGGGGGTTGGGCAAATTTCATGCTGTTGAGTATCACCCACCTGCTGAAACGCCTGATAATGAGTTCCCGTTTATACTAACCACGGGCCGGAGGCTTTACCATTATCACACGGGAACAATGACGCGAAAAGCCAAAGGCATTGAAGCTATTTACGGAAATGAATTTTTGGAAATCAACCCCTATGATGCTGATAAACTCGGAATTTACGACCGGGATACGGTTAGGTTGTCTTCCCGCAGGGGATCTATAACTATAAAGGCATGTGTCACAGACAGGGTTAATCCCGGGACGGTGTTCACATCATTCCACTTTACAGAGAACCCCATAAACATAGTGACAAATACTGCCTGGGACCCAATTGCCAAAATACCGGAACTTAAGGTCTGTGCTGTCAGAATTGAAAAAATATCATAAATGTATCGGCGGTGTGAATTTTGAACCTGGATTTTCTTCAAACATTTATAAAAATTGCCCGATACGGGAACCTGACAAAGGTAGCGGAGGAACTGGGCATCAGCCAGCCTGCTATTACAAAACAGTTGAAGGTTATGGAACAGGAGTTTGGTGCAAAGCTATTGCACAGGGGTCAGAAACAAGTCACTCTCACTGAGGCAGGTACGGTTCTGGAGCTGTATGCTCAACAAATTGTTAACCTGATGGACAAGGCAAAGTACGATATTTCCAAACTACATAAAACGGTATCAGGAAAGTTGTGCATCGCAGCCAGTACAATTCCAGGCCATTACATCCTGCCTTTTGTAGCAGGGGAGTTTTGTCAGGAGTTTCCCCAGGTTCAGTTAACTTTGGAAGATGGCGATACAGATGAAGTAATTAAAAAGGTTTTGGATAAATCCGTACACATTGGAGCTGTTGGCGATTGTCCAGGCCATCCACAGTTAATCTGCCAACATTTTTTTACGGACCGGTTGATTTTGATTGTTCCGGCATCTCACCGGTGGGCAAAAGAAAAGCATATTTCTCTGGAGGAAATGAAAAGAGGGATTTTTGTCTGGCGGGAAAAAGGTTCAGGAACAAGGAAAAGCATTGAAAGAATACTGGCAGCACAGGGTATTGATGCGGATAAGCTGAAGATAGCCATGGAACTGGGAAGTACCGAATCAGTAATCACTGCTGTTGAGGCCGGTTACGGAGTATCATTTGTTTCCAAGTGGTCGGTTCAGAACGAGCTTCAGACAGGCCGGATAAAAGAAGTGGAAGTTATAGGTTTTGACGGCACGAGAGACCTCTATTTCGTTTATTTAAAATCTGATATTATACCGAGAACCGTTGAAACTTTTATCAACTTTGCAAACAGTGTAACAATGAAAGAAAAACTGATTAAATATTTAAACAAAAGTGAGACAAAGAGGATACAAAAATAAAGAATTCAATCTCAATGTAGAGCTAATAAAGTAGCAGGCCCGTCAAAGCATAAAAGGAGCGATTCAATTGACCGGAAACGGGAATAAGGTTGGTAAAAAACAGTTAAACGGTAAACCGCCGAGAGCTTCCGAAGTCCAGACCACAGAGCTGGTCCTCCCCAACGATACTATTTTGTTGGGCAACCTGCTGGGCGGCCGATTGATGCACTGGATGGACCTGGCCGGGGCTATGGCCGCTTCCAGACACGCCAACAGCATTGTGGCTACAGTGGCTGTCGACAGCCTTGATTTCAGGCATCCCGTCCGGCAGGGTGAAATGGTGGTCCTAAAGGCGAAATTGACCTGGGTTGGGAATACTTCCATGGAAGTTATCGTTCGCGCGTATGCCGAGAATATGATTTCCGGGAATGTGATTCTGACCAACGAAGCCTATTTTACCTTTGTCGCTCTCGATGAGAACGGCCGACCGAAAAAGGTGCCGCCGTTGGTACCGGAAACGGAAGAGGAGATGAAGGCCTGCAGAGAGGCGGAAGAGAGAAGAAAGAAAAGACTGCAAAGAAGGTTCCCGCATATTTGAAGATGGCGAAGGGTGCTGCACTGCAAAAATGTGCCGCTGGGGAGGTAAAACAATAAGTTGCGACTTGGTGAAGGGCGGGTAGACAGTGTTAACGATAGTGAGGGCTTGAAATCGCTGTTTCCGGCACGGACGCCGGAAACCCGGCCACGAGCCATGGACGGCGATTTGGCCGGGTTCAGCGCTTTCAACTGAACGGAGTTTTGCACTGTCTCCGCCCGTAACCTCGGAGCAACAATTGTTTTACCTCCACAGCGGTTACAGCCTTCTTGGCCAGGTTTTGCAGCACAAGGCTCCGTGGTAGCCGGGTCACCCCACCCACCTTTCCTCCATGCTGGAAACAGGGATTTGACTTTGTCTAAAATCTGAAGGGGTGTTCTCTTTGAGAACACCCCCTGACGTATCTCCGAATTACTTGCGGACAACGTTGGCAGCCTGCGGCCCACGATTACCCCGAACGATATCGAAGAAAACTTTTTCGCCTTCTTCAAGAGTTTTAAATCCCTCGTTCTGAATAGCTGAAAAATGAACAAACACGTCGCTGCCGTTGCTAGCTTCGATAAAACCAAAGCCTTTCTCGGCGTTAAACCATTTTACTGTACCTTCCATCACGTAACCTCCTTTTCAACAAGACTGATCAAAAAGTCAAAACCCAAAATCCTTTTGTCCAATCCTGCAGAAACAAGAGGCCAAAAACGGTTTGTGTTTCAAACTCTTTAACACGTGTATTAACAATAACATATTTCCGGAACAAAAGCAAGCAATTCAATGAAAAAAGTTTACGTATGGGGTTCATATTATTCTTGCCGGAAGCATTTTTCTTGACCAAAGTCGGAGTAACTACAGTTATATACAATTGGACAAACTGCCCGGAGGCGTTACACTGTTATCCTTCTTTGCCCACTTCACCAGCATATAGGCCAGTGGCGTTCCGCCCAGGGCTTCGCAGGCCACTTTGAAAAGATATTGAGTAACTATCATGGTGACCAGCACTTTATTGGGCACAGTGCCATAGAAACCAATGGTAAAGAAGAACAAAGTGTCTAAAACCTGCCCTATGACACTTGAGCCTATAGTGCGAATAAACAAAAAGCGTTCGCCGGTAAATTTCTTGATAAACTCCAGGGACCAGGAGTTAGTCAGTTCGCCGAAAATATAACCTGCGAAACTTGCCAGGGTAATCCTGGGCACCGCGTTAAAGATAAATTTGTAATGTTCCTGGCCCTGCCAGAAATCGGGGTAGGGCATGTAAACTCCTATATTGGTCCAGACGACCAGCAGGAAGTTGGCAAAAAAGCCCAGCCAGATTACTTTTTTAGCCGTCTTATAACCCCAGACTTCTGTCAAAACGTCACCTGTCATAAAACAGAGGGGATAGGCTATGACGGCAGCCGGAAGGACCATACCCCAGAAGGTCACCAGTTTGGTGGCCATCAAGTTGGAAATAATCAGCAGGATAATATACAGGGAAGTAATGACAGTGAATTTGTTAAAGGGACTGCCGGCGTCCATGTTTATCCGATCGCTCATTTCTGTTTGCTCACCTCCTAAAAGGTTATAACAATCCTTCATAAGGAATTGGGTCTTTTAAGCCGGCTTCTTTGAAACCTTTCAACCTCAACAGGCAACTGTCGCATCTTCCACATGCCTTTTCCCCGCCGCGGTAGCAACTGGTGGTCAATTCCAACGGTGCTTTATTAGCTACTCCCAGTTTCACAATCTCAGCTTTGGTCAGGTTTAGTAATGGGGCCTCAATTTTAATTTCTCTTTTGTCCTGGGTTGCTGCTTTGGTTGAATAATCGGCTAACTGCTGGAACTTTTCAATAAATTCGGGTCGGCAGTCAGGATAACCTGAATAATCTACAGCGTTAACACCAATAAAGATTTTTTCCGCCCCGATTACTTCCGCATATCCCAGGGCGTAACTTAAGAAAATCAGGTTACGGGCCGGTACATAGGTCACCGGTATTTCGGACCTGTTTTCGTCTCCCTCGGGTACATCTATGTTGGCGGTAAGTGCACTGCCGCCGATGGAGTCCATATTGGTGGTAATAATGAGGTGCTTTTTTACTTGATAATACTCAGCAACTTTTTTTGCACATTCAATTTCCCTGGAGTGCCTTTGGCCATATAGAAAACTGATGGGGTAGAGCTCGTAACCTTGTTTTTGGGCCACGCTCATGCAAACTGTTGAGTCCAGTCCTCCAGAGAGCAAAACTACCGCTTTTTCCATAAATCCTCCTCTAAAATTATATACAGATATTATAAAAGCGAAAACCATTTTCTAAGACCTTCAGCCATAATAGAGTATATTACGACGCAAATCCTTAAAATCCTTTAAGAATTGTGGGTGTGCTGATACAACTAGGTAAAGCCGGCATCGAAAGTAATTATCTTACTCTTCTTCCTCCGCTACTACTTCGTAAGGCCTCATCATTTCATTATCTTCATGTTCTAAAATGTGGCAGTGCCATGGGAAGATGCCGGTAAAAGAAGCAAATCGTATAATAATCCTGGTAACTTCTCCCGGGTTAGCCCGAACTGTATCTTTCCAGCCCCTTTCCGTTGGATCAGGGGGTTCAGCCGGCCCGGTAAATACAATCTCGCCGGTCTCTTGAAACCTTTTTACATCAAAGGGTTGGCGGTCAAGAATCAGGAAACGGACCAGGTGCAGGTGGATGGGGTGGGTATCCGGGGTCGTGTTGATCAACCGCCATATTTCAATATTTCCCAATTCCGGCTCATCGGTAATAGGGTCAGACCAACGCAAGCCTTCGAGCAGTAGGAGCAGCCGGCCAAATTCATCGGTACTCTCTACTAGCGTTTGATCCCTTACCACACCAGCCATTTCTTCCTTTAACCTGGGCAGCAAGCATAAGCGCGATGGTACAGTGCTGGTATCCGGCCCCGATAAGGGCAGATTAACCCTGAACTGCATTAGCTGACCTACTGGGTCGGTGTTGGGATCAACAGGGTTTCCATTTGGGAAAGGCGTTGGCGCATCATTGGTAAGAATGATATTTTGGCCTGTAAAGGCAGTAAAATCAAGAACAACATCTGCTCTTTCTCCCGGACCGAGGGTGATTTCATTGGTAACTACAGGCTTTTTGAGGAAGCCCTGATCAGTACCTATCTGGATAAAGGGCTGTCCGGAAGTAAGCTTCATCCTGTAAAAACGGGAATTGGAACCGTTCAGTAGGCGGAAACGGTACTTCCTCGGTTCAACCTCCAGAAAAGGCCAGACTTTACCATTAACAAGAATGGTGTCTCCAAAAAATTCAGGGACTATTGACGGGTCCGGGAAACCGGGCGGGAACCCTTCGGGCGGCGGGTCCGGCTGCCTTGGATAAAAGAGGGACCCATCAGGGTTAAAGGACCTGTCCTGAATTACAAGGGGAATTTCAAAATTGCCTTTTGGGAGGTTCAACTGATCCTCACAGTCGTCACGGATTAGGTAAAATCCAGCCAGCCCTGCGTATACATTAAGACGGGTTATACCCAGGGCGTGGTCGTGGTACCATAAAGTAGTTGCCGGCTGGGCGTTGGGGTAGTCATAAATCTTTTGAGTGAAAAAAGGTCCAGTTTGTTCAAAGTCGTTTGTGAACCAGGCTTCCGGGTATCCATCGCTTTCATCTGGGACATTTCCTCCGTGGAGGTGTACCACAGTGCGTACAAGGGGGTTAGGAGGTTGTGCTCCGTGGACCGTTCTGTCCACCGGAAGGAGATGCCTGTTCACAGGCAGGTTATTTTCCCATTTTACTTTAATAGGTACGTTCTTTCTAACCTCAAAAGTAGGGCCCGGATAAGTTCCTTCATAACCCCAGACCGTTGTCTCAGGTAAGTCCCTGTGCAGTTTCTGTTTAAACTCTCTCATTGCAACCCTATAGAAATCGACGCCATTTAATTTACCTACCGGTTTCAGTATTCCTGGAATTGGCAGAGGGTCAACAAATTTTTCGAGGGACATGTGTTCACCTTCTCTTTTAAAAATTTTTTGTATTATTTATATTCAATGTAGTGATAGATTGTTCAAAAGCAGATTACTTCGTTATTTTTTGGTGAAACCAAAACTATGCTGCAACCTGCTGTTTAATTGACCAAAAATTTAAGGCTCCGGGTAATTACCCAAAGCCTTATCAAATAAAAGAAGATATTTACATTATTCTAACCACTCAACTTTGCCGGTATCCAGGTGGTACTTGGCGCCAAGAATTTTAAGTTTCCCTTGTTCAACCAGTTCTTTGACCACCGGGCTTTTGGCTTCAATTTCAGCTATGACGGCTTTAATGTTTTCATTCTCAGCATTTTTGAAAAGGTCGTCACCGGAAGCGCCGGCAGCTTTAACCTTGTCAACAGAAGGCTTAATTTTAGTGAGAATAGCCCCAATGTTACCTTCCATTTTATCGCCTTTTTCAACAGCTTCCACTGTTGCCTTAACAGCGCCGCAGTTGGAATGGCCCATAACCACCAGGACAGGGGTATGCAGGTGCTCAACGCCATATTCAATACTTCCGATATCTACAGGCTCGACAACATTGCCTGCGGTGCGGATGATAAACACATCGCCCAGTCCCTGGTCAAACAGGATTTCGGGGGAAACACGGGAGTCGGAGCAGGTCAGTATGGTGGCAAAGGGATGCTGGCCTTTTTTGACCAGATCTTCCCGCTTGCTGCTGCTCAGGTCGTCCTTCAGCACCTTGCCTGTAACATACCTTTGATTACCTTCGACCAGCAGTTGTTTAGCCTCTTCGGCGGTTTTTACCTCTCCCCTGGTATAGAGTTCAGGCGCTGCCTTTTCTTTTTCGGTCGTTGGGGCAGCCGTTTGCTGTTGTACGGCGCATCCTGAAACAACGGCCACGGCGACAATGAGAAGTATTGCCAGGATGTACCGCAAGGTTTTACCTCCTTGCATGAACAAACACCTCCATGAATTATTTGATAATTTATAAAATTCTATATTCTTTGTCTGAGGTTAAAATTCCTACCATATAATAGATAAATTTTCCTTTAAATACCGAAGCACGCAAAAATTGCTGCCTCTCTTTTATACCAATATGGTTTGGGGCAGGATTATTTTTGGCACCAATAGAAAGTTGGTTTAAAAATTTTTTGCTGCCCGGAACTTTGACGGTAGGTCAAGCGTCAAAAAAATGAATGTGTTCAGGAGAGGGGAGGGGTAGTGGGTGTGTCTGTCGGACGAAGTCTTGATTGCCCAAAGCAAAGAAGGCGATCTGGAGGCCTTTACCCAATTGGTGGCCAAATATGAAAATAAGGTTTATACCATTGCCTACCGTTTTTTCGGCAATCACGCAGATGCGTCTGATATTGCCCAGGAGGCCTTCATCCGTGTCTATAAATCTCTCCATTCTTTTCGGGGAAACTCGGCTTTTCTGACATGGATGTACAGGGTGGTTACCAATGTATGCAAAGACGAACTGCGTAAGCGTGCGCGGGAAAAAACCGTTTCTATTGAAGAATTGATGGATAATAAGAAGGGATCTGCAATGCGTAAAGAAGGCAGCATCTCAAAGCTTCCGGAAGATGCTGTCATCCGGAAGGAATGGCAGCAGGAGGTTCAGGAAATTTTAAATTCCCTGTCGGTGGAACACAGGACAGTAATTATTATGCGCGATATTCAGGGGTTTTCCTACGAAGAAATTGCATCCATGCTGCAGTGTTCGCCTGGCACGGTGAAATCCAGGCTTAACCGGGCCCGGCATGCCCTGAAGGAAAAATTGCTGGTGAGGCAGGAATTGCTTGACGGCATTTCCTGTTCCAAATAGAAAGGAGGGATTGCTGTGGAATGTAAAGACTTTCGCGATTTACTGTCTGCATATATTGACGATGTTTTGGACCCATCTGACAAAGAGGCCGTGGCACAACACCTTGCTCTTTGTGCAGGGTGCCGCCAGGAACTGGCAGACCTCCAAAAAGCAGTGGCTGTTATAAAGTCTTTAGGTGAAATAGCCCCGCCGGAACATTTTCGTGAGCAGTTGAAAGTCAGGTTGCAGGCTGTGCAAAAGGAAATTGGAGATGAGAAACGGGGAATGGGCAGTGCAAAAAGCAGGCTATCATTTATCAGGGATTGGAAAAAGAGCTTAAAAGGGTGGAATTTTTTCCGTGCCCGGTGGATTGTTCCGGCGGCAGTGTTATTACTTGGTATTGGTATCGGTTTGGTGGCAGATAAGGTTATGAACCAGAGAGGATTATATAACATAAGTGCATTACCCCAAATGGGCGGTTCGAAGGCTAAAGAATATAGTCTAGTGACTGGAGCCAAGGATGTTCAAAAAGCTGTACCAAAAGAAAGTGGCTCGCAGGAGCGGTACAAAGCATTGCCTAATGAGGCAGTCCCAACATATGGCTGGCCGACGGGCAGCGGCGAAACCAACGATAAACAGGTGTCAATGGCCGAAAGTGATAAAGCGGATATCCTGGCCACGGTTCCCGCAAATAACGGGGGAGCGGATATAAAATCACAGGCCGGTACCGGCGTGCAGCAGCGGCAAATTATAAAGAACGGTTGGTTAACTATTAAGGTGCAGAAATTTGATAAATCGGTACAAGATATTGGTATGTTGGCAGAAAGTTTTGGCGGTTACGTGGAAAACTCCGAGGAAAATAATGATGGCACGAAAGCCGGCCGTTTCGTAGTAAGGGTGCCGGTAAACAAGTTTGCGACTGCCATAGCTGAATTTGAAAAACTGGGCCAGGTGGTTTCCAAACGACTGGCCGGTGAGGACGTTTCCATAGAATACAGGGACGCCGGTGCCCGGCTGAGAAATCTTAGAAGGCAGGAATCACGGCTGTTGACGCTGGTAGACAAGGCCGCATCCCTGAGCGATGTCCTGGCTCTGGAAAATGAGTTAAACAGGGTGCGGCAGGAAATCGAAAGTATTGAAGCGAAAATTAATTATCTTGGCAATGTTACAGAGATGGCTACCATTCACCTGGAAGTACGGGAAGCTGGCGATAAAAATGCGCCCGACTCTCAAGGAGTTGTTAAGAGGGCCTGGAATGCTTTTGTTGAGAGCTGTCGGGATCTGCTCAGGTTACTTGAACGGTTGATTGTATTGCTGGGTTCTGTCTTGCCTTACTTGATTGTCATAGTAGGTGGATTGTTAATGTTTAGATACTTCAAAAAAAGTAAGCAATAAAAAAGACGCCTGGCGCTTAAGCTCCATAATAAGGGAGATTCCCAACCGAGCGACATTTCCAAGCTGGTGGCCGGGTCATCTGGAACCACACTGTTAGTTTTGCCGGATGGTCCGCTGACTTGGATTTATAGCCTACGGTGGCATATTTTGAGAAATAATTTGGGACTAATGTTATCAGACTTCTGGGCGGAACATCGATTTCCAGCCCGTCAGGCAAAAAGACAGTGCCGTCAGGGCTGACTAAAAGACGTACTACAGCACGATTATTATAGCTATGGTTAAAAACAAAGAATGAATAGGTCTGAGCAAAGGCCACCTTAAAATTTCTGAGCTTTTTATAATTATTTGTGGTGAAGGCTGTCAGTTTAACGTTCACAAAGGTTACATCCATAAACCTGGCACCTCGTAACAATGTAATGAATAGGGGGGATGGTAATATCCCCCCTTAATATTTTTTGCAGCCTTATTTCTGAGCCTGGAAGACAATGTTCAGCGTTACGGCACTGGCTGAATTGACAGCTGCATAGTAAACCCGTGCATATTTAACCAGCAGTGAGCTGGTGAGGAAGGCCACACTGTTCTGGTTTATGGTAACCGGTGCCACTTCCTGGAGCCAGTCGGATTCAGATGCACCGGTAGCGCTCATTTGAATCTGCACTACGGCCTGAGCATTTGCATCCAGCGATTCATTTTTTACAGCAAAGGTCCATGCGTTGTAGCCGAGTACGGTTTGTGCCGTGGCGCCGCTGTATGTGGTAGATGTTTTGTTGGCAACTACTTCAACGGCTTCAGTGGGAGACAGACTTTCAATGGCTATACCCAGTGGAACACCAGCTGTTGTAATGCTGACGGTACCGACGTTCACACTTCCTGTGACAGCGAGGCCGGTGCTGGTGATGCTGACGGTACCGACGTTCACACTTCCTGTGACAGCGAGGCCGGTGCTGGTGATGCTGACGGTACCGACGTCCACGTTGCCGGTGACGGCGAGGCCGGTGCTGGTAATGCTGACGGTACCGACGTTCACACTTCCTGTGACAGCGAGGCCGCTGGCAGTAATGGATAGGTTACCCGAGGCATCGGTATTAAAGGCTACATTGTTACTACCGAAAATTTTTATACGCATTTGGTCAGGATTATCTTGAAATACTTTAAAGTTAGGCATTTTTTTCACTCCTTATGATTGTGTTAAAAACTGCCAATGAGTAATCTTTTGAGGTATGTTTACATAAACCCGCCTTTATTTACAGTATGCAAATATGTTATTAAATGGTTCTTACTTTCGGTATAACCGGCGGGAACTTTTATTACGGACTGACCATATTATAAGGCAGAGCAACAAAAAGAGGTGTTTCGAAAGTGGAAGGGAAGAGGCTGAGTGTCTGTTTGGTGGTGAGAAATGAAGAAAAATATTTGCAGCGGTGTTTGGCGAGCATAAAGGATATAGCCGCCGAAATAATCGTGGTCGACACCGGTTCCACTGACAAAACAGTAAAGATTGCCAAACAATTTACTGATAAAGTCTATGTTATCAGATGGCGCGATGATTTTAGCAAGGCCCGCAACTTTGCCCTGGATAAGGTTTCCGGCGATTGGGTTTTATTCCTGGACGGCGATGAGGAATTAGACCGTCAATGTATCCCGGCGCTGCTGGCAAAGATTAACCACGGGGACGCGGAGGGTTACCTCATTAAAGTCCTTAACTACTATGAAACCGGAGGACGGGTCGAAATATCACCGGACGTAATCTTCCGGCTCTTTAGGCATAACAGGAAATACCGTTATTCCGGAGCAATTCATGAACAGATATGTGACAGCATACTGGCTGTTAACCCTGATGCCAAAATCAGCATTGCCGAAGACATTTGTATTATCCACTATGGTTATCTAAAGGAAGAAATTGAGGCCAAAAATAAAGCGGAACGGAACACCAGGCTGCTAGAAAAAGCCGTCAAAAAGAACCCCAATAATTTACTTGACCGTTTTCACCTGGGGGTAGAATACTTTCGGGTTGCCCGGCTTGACCAAGCCCTGGAGGAATTTCTTTTCGTTGTTGATAAAGTCAACTTGCAGGCAATTTACGTTCCCAAATTAATGCGCTACGTTGCAAAATGCTACTATTTGCTGGGTAACCTGCAGGAAGCCCTCCGCTTCATTGACAACTCGTGGATGAAAAACTTTCCGGACTGTGGTGACCTTTATTACCTGAGAGGAACTGTTTGCCGGGAACTTGGCCTTTATACCGAAGCTTATGATTCCTTTAAAAAGTGCCTGTCTGTTCCCACTCAGCCCGCCTATTACGGCAACCAGTACTGCCATTATAAAGATAAAATATATCACCAGCTTGGTGAATTAGCTGAATATTTTATGGATAAGGAAACGGCTCTTGATTACTACATAAAAACTCTCAGGGAGAATCCGCGGGCTATTCATTCCCTGGCCAGAATCATCAGTATTTTAAGACCGAAAAACAATCCCGAATATACCATGCAGGCTCTAAACAGCGTTTTTGACCTTTCTGACCCGGTTCTCCAGGTGGATTTGGGCCGCATATTTTTCCGGGAGAGGGCTTACCCACTGGCAGTCCAATGTTGCGATACGGCGATGAGTCTTGGGGTGGAATCGGCCCAACTACATCTAATTAAAGGGCTGAGCCTGTTAAGAACCAAACAGTACGTGTCCGCTATTCAGGAGCTTAACCTAATTCCCCCTGAAAACGACTTTTATTCTGTGGCGCAGGGTAATCTATTCATTCATTACTGGTTAATGAAAGAGAACAGAAAAGCTGCCACCTGCCTGAAAAATATTAAGGCCGCGGGTACTAACCCGGCGCTGGCCGAAGTTCTGGAAATCCTTCGTGAGGGCAGGCAGGTCGGTCCTGAAGATTTAAAGAACCCCAAAGAATCGGTGCTTCCTATGGTTAATGAATTACTGGAGAATTTGATAGAATCAGGTGAACTTGATAGCTTGGAGGATGCCTGGGCCTGTTTTGAACGCCTTTTTGACAGGCGGCCGGCCAGGTTATTGGGAGACCTTTTTTTTAAATATGAAAGATATGATCAAGCGGAACTTGAATACCGGCAGCTTATTGAGGAAGACAGTGCGGATCCGCAAGTATTGTATCGTTTGGGGAAATCCTGCTGGGCCCAGAACAATCTGGCTGAAGCGGAAAAGCATTTATACAAAGCTTTGCAAGCGGGCTGCAATTCGCCGCAGGTTAACTGGGAACTGGCCCGACTTTACCAGGATATGGCATTGAAAACCCTGGAAGACGGCCTGCAAAAATATCCGGAGAATACCGAAATGTTAAAACTGCAGCACAAAATTAAGGATAACCTGATCGAGGTGTAACCATGCACTCTTCACCACTGTTATCCCTCTGTATGATTGTAAAAAACGAGGAAGCCATGCTGCCCCGTTGCCTCAAAAGCGTCTCCGGCCTGGTTGACGAAATCATTATTGTTGATACAGGGTCGACTGATTCTACCAGGGAAATAGGGAAAAAATTTAACGCCAGGGTATTTGACTGTGCCTGGGATGATAATTTCAGCAATGCCCGTAACTTTTCTCTGGCCCAGGCTTCAGGCGAGTGGATACTTGTGCTGGATGCCGATGAAGTGCTGGTCTTTGAAAGTAGAGACCAGGTGAAAAAACTTTTAAGTGAACCCGGGGTGGAGGGGTATTTTATCAGGATTGTCAATTTACTTGGAGCTCTACGGGAATTTGAGACCAGTGAAGATTTTGTAGTCCGTCTGTTCCGCAACAAACCGGAATATCGTTTTACAGGAGCAATACATGAACAGGTCAGGCCCTCCATAAGCCATCATGCCGGCGAAAACTTCCTGAAAAGAGCGCCCCTGACCATTTACCATGACGGGTATTTATCAGAGTTAATTCAGAAGAAAGGTAAAGTCAAGCGCAATACCAGTGTTATTATCAAAGCCTTGAGGGAACAGCCGGGAGACCCTTTTCTGCTGTACAGTTTGGGGTGTGAATACTTTGTTTCCAACTGTTTCAAGGAAGCCCTCAGTTTATTCAGGCAGGCCCTGTCTGCACTTTCCGTGCGGGAGGGCTATATCCCAGACTTAATTATCAAAATGGGATTATGTCTTTATAAACTGGGCGAACTTTCAGAGATGGACTTGCTAATCACCCGTTATAAAGACCTTTACCCCCTGGCGCCGGAACTGTCGTTTTTATCAGGGTTGACCAAGCTGGATATGGGAAAGTTATCGGAAGCTGAACAAGATATCAATGAATGTATGATGCACCTGTCTTTTGGTTCCCCACATCACCTGGGAATAAAGAAACACCAAGTATATCAGGTCTTAGGCGAAATAAATGAGGCAAAACACTCCTGGGATAAGGCTGTAAAATTTTATTTTTTGGCATTACAATCCCAGCCCAATTATCTATACCCTTTAAATAAGTTAATAAACATTTACAAAAACCATCACCCCGGTGTCAGGCTAGAGGATTTTTTGGGTTTCTGCCCACCGGACACCAAATATAGGCTATTGACAAAACTAGACTGGGAAATTGATGATGAGGCTGTAATATATCTGATTCTCGGTCTCATCCGGGATATCATGATCAGTGATTTAAATATTGCCCAGCTTTTTATTCCCAGATTTCTAGAAATATTAAATGATAAACAAATTGCGTTAAAAAATTTGCGTACTGCTGCAACTGCTGCCTTGGCAAAAGCAGCAGTTACCCTGGCCTGCTACAAGGCTGTTGAAGTAGGCAATACTTCTGAAATATGCAAAAAACTAATGGATAACATTAAGGATATTCTGCTTTGGAAATATGAAAACAAACTATAAAGAAAACAAGAGAAAACATAATAAAATCAGCCTGTGCATGATTGTCCGTAACGAGGAGAAAAATCTGGCCAGGTGCCTGTTAAGTTGTATCGGTCTGATAGATGAAATTATTATAGTTGACACAGGTTCAAAGGACCAAACTAAAAAAATAGCCAGGCAGTTTGGGGGCCAGGTTTTTGACTATCGCTGGGAGGAGGACTTTGCTGCGGCCAGGAACTTCGGACTACAGCAGGCTTCCGGTGACTGGATTCTGGTACTTGATGCCGACGAATTTCTGGAAGCGGCTACTGCTCCCAGAATTAAAGACCTTACGACCCGCTCCGATGCTGCTGACGTTTACCTGGTACCTGTAAAAAATCTGATGATTCCTGAGCTTGGAGAATGGCAGACCTTTATGGTATTAAGACTATTCAAGAACAGTCCTGATTTGCGGTATCAGGGAAAAATTCACGAGCAGGTCCATATTCCCGCAGGTAAGAAGGTGGAATTCGCGGAGAACGGGCCTGTAATTATTCATCTGGGATATACGGGCGGCCAACGGGTTAAGAAAAATCAACGGAACCTGAAAATGTTAAACAAGGCTCTGGAACTGGAACCTTATAATCCCTATTATCACTATTATCTCAGTACGGAATACATCATCGGGGGAGATTTACCCCGGGCCCTGCATCATGTTCGACAGGCCTTGGCCGGCATTGCGCCGGACGTAGTTTTATTTAGGGTGGCTGCCGTCAGAAACGCGGTTCTTTGTCTGCTGCAACTCAGGGAATATGATGAAGCGGAAGCATTATTAAAGTCGGAAATTAAGACTTTTTCTGATTTCCCTGATTACTATTTTTCCCTGGGTGAGGTATACCGGGAAAAAGGCGATTTAGTTAAGGCTGTTGAAAATTTTGACAGGGCTTTGGAAATCAGGAAGCCGTCATTGATTGGCTGCGGTATACCCGGGTCCAACGGTTACAAAACGCTATTTTACCACGGTTTATGTCTGGAGCAAATGCGCAGGTATTTTGAAGCCGTAGAAAGTTACCGGGCAGCCCTGGCCGATAATCCAGCCTTTACTATACCTTTGGCCAATTTGGTCAGGTGCCTCCTTATCATTGGAGGAGAAAAGGAATGTATGTACTACCTGTCTAACCGGTTTACCATTGTTTCTCCCCAACTTAAACTCCTGGTGGCCCGGCTTCTCTTTGCCGGCGGGTATCCCTTTGCCGCCGAAGTTTATACCGGAGAAATAGATGATGAAGGCACAAATTATGGCAAGACTATGCTGCTTGGTGAAATGGGTTTGGCAAGAGGAAATGTAAAGGAGGCCCTGGCGCAGTTCAGCAGAATCCCCTCAACAAACAAATTTTACCCAACTTCACTTTTATTCATGTGTTTATGTCAATGGAAGCTTGGAACACCGGTTGGGAAAGAACTGATCACAGAACTGGCGAACATTAAATCCGGCTCCTCCGTGGTAAAACTGATTAAAGCTGTCAATTCGTTATTTACCCGGCGGCACTGCGGGCCTTTGATTTTTGAGAATTCCGGGGAGACGGAAGGTTTTATAAAATATGGCCGGGAATTATTTGTTAAATTTGTGGAGCTTAAGATGTATTATGAGGCTAACGTTGTTGAGAGTTACCTGATTGTCTTAAATCCACGGCTTAGAAGCGAACTGGCTTACTGCTACCGGAAATACGGCGCTTTCGACCATGCGAACCGGTTGATGGGGTTATCCGGCAGTGGCAGCAGCGGCAAGGGAGGACAAATTGCCGGTCCCCGGTCATACTTGGACTTGGCAGACAGTTTTCTGAAAATGTCGGCCGAGTTTATGGATAATGTTCCAGTTTTACCGGAAAATCCAAAATGAACTCCGGAAATTTTTTCACAAAGCCACCTGGGATGGAAGGGAGTCTGGAATTCGCGATGAACCCTTGCAAAGTTTTAATTGGCAGCGCCATCAGGCAAAAGCCGGCCATCTTGAAGGAATTCTTGCAGTCTCTCATGGAACTGGACCGTACAAATCTGCAAACGGATTACTTTTTTATTGATAACAACGACTACCAGGAGTCGGCCAAATTGTTAAGGGAATTCAGAATGGAAGGTTCGACGGTTTTCCTCGGCGTTGCGAACCCCACAGAAGCGTACCGCTGTACGGAAGAAACCCACTACTGGAATGATAGATTGATTTGGCAAATAGCGGCTTTTAAAGATCACATCCTGAAGTTTGCTTTGGATAATAATTACAGTCACGTTTTCCTGGTTGATTCTGACCTTGTCCTCCATCCCCTGACGCTGAAACAACTGCTGTCGTCAGGCAAGGATATCATTTCTGAGATTTTCTGGACTGAATGGGCGCCGGGTACAGGTGAACTGCCTCAGGTGTGGATTACGGGGCAATATTCATTTCATCTTGGCGGCAACAGTATGCCTGAAGAGGAAAAACAGCGGCAAGCGGCACAGGTCATTGCTCAATTAAAGGTACCAGGTATTTACGAAGTGGGCGGTTTGGGCGCCTGTACGTTGATTTCGGCAAAGGCTATTGCCAAAGGCATAAGTTACAGGCGTATAAGCAACGTTGATTACTGGGGTGAAGACCGGCATTTTTGCATCCGGGCAGCAGTGCTGGGTTTTGCACTTTATGTGGATACCCATTACCCCGCTTTTCATATCTACCGGGAGTCCCTGCTACCTAAAGTGGCGGAATACAAAAGAAGTATCAAACCGGCAAAAAAAAAGAGGCGGGAGAACCGGCAAATAAAGCGGGAGAACTGGCAGAGGAAGAGCTCTGGTAATAAACTGACCTTGTCCATGATTGTCCGGAATGAGGCGGACAGGTACCTGGCCAGGGTTTTGGCCCATGCCCGACAGTATATTGATGAAGCCGTTATAATTGATGATGCCTCCATTGATAACACGGCAGATATTTGCCGTGAAATCCTGCAAGGAATACCTCTTACCCTGATAACCCAAAAACGATCTACTTTTTCTACCGAATACAGGCTACGCAAAAAGCAGTGGCGGGAAACTGTGAAAACTAACCCCGACTGGATTTTAATCCTTGACGCCGATGAGATGTTTGAAGATAAAGTTGTTGCGGAAATGCCAAAACTGATTAACCAGACGGAATTTGATTATTACGCTTTTCGTCTGTATGATTTTTGGGATGAAGAGCATTACAGAGAGGATAAGTTCTGGCAGGCCCATAAAGTTTACCGCCCTTTCCTGGTCCGTTACATCCCCGGCTTTGTGTACAAGTGGCTGGAGATACCACAGCACTGCGGCCGTTTCCCCTGTAATATTACAGAGCTGAAAGGCGCTCTATCGCCATTGCGCGTTAAACATTTCGGGTGGGCCAATCCCCAGGACAGAGAAAAAAAATACAAAAGGTATCTAAAGTTTGATCCGCAAGGTGTATATGGCATAAAAGAACAATATGAATCTATCCTGGACCCGGCACCAAACCTGGTCAGGTGGGAGGAATAAAAGGCGGAAGACCAAGCCGGAACAAGGAAGAAAAACCTGAATCAAATGAACGGAGTGAGTGAAATGGAGCATGACAGGGAATACTGGGACAGGATGTGGAAAGGCAATGGGGGCTTTGACGAAAATGTCTTTTTTGAGTGTGTAGTTGATTCCATTATCGATAATATGGGGGGAAGCGTGGCAGGCCGCCGCATACTGGAGGCCGGCGCCGGGACCGGAACCAGTTCCTTGCAACTGGCCAGGCGGGGGGCAATTCCAACCCTGGTTGATTACAGCCCGGTGGCTATCGAAAAAATGCAGGATATGTTTGAGCGCAACTCCATACCTGCCGTTTTTCTCCTTAACGATATACGACGAATGGATGCGGAAAACAACAGTTTTGATCTTGTTTTTAATGCAGGGGTAATGGAACATTTCTCTTATGAGGAACAGGTCAGGATACTCCGGGAAATGAAAAGAGTATGTAAAGACACCGGCAGAGTTATCGTGTTGACCCCCAATGCCAGGTGCCTGTTCTACCGGTTATTGAAATGGCTCCTGGAAACAAACGGCACATGGCCCTGGGGGCCTGAACAGCCTGTGGTTTCTCTTCTGCGGCAATTTAACGAAGCCGGCCTAAAAGTGGTCAGGGAGTATTCCGTAGGATTTCTGGAGAGCCTGGAACACCTGGCATGCATTAAGAACACTGAAGGGATTGTCAGTTTGCTGAGAAGTTTTTATTATGCCCTTCCCGCTGAGGATAAAAATCTTTTTGAGGGCTATCTAGTCTGCACTGTAGGCGCCAAAACCTAAATTTACGGTTCGAGTACGGATTTTGCCAGGTGCAGGAAATCTTTACTGCCGTGAATTTCTGCCAACTGCAGAAAACCGTAGGAGCCGTATTGTTTAAACAGGCCGTTCAGGTTAATCATAAATTCCTCCGTTATATTCTGTAATGTTGTTCTCTGGGCCATTGAAGCATGGTATACATATGACGCCAGGTAGCATTTCGGCTTCCAGCCCGTTCTGGTGCCCATGTAATACCTGTAACCCAATAAAAGGCTGTCATCCTCATAACCCTGTTTGCCTTTTAATAGGCGGGTATCATACCCGCCGACTTTTTTCAGGGCTTCAATTTTATGAATTACGGGGTGGACAAAGCCTTCGCATAACTTTTCTTCCCTGAGACTTTGACAGAGGCTGATAATTTCTTCAGGTTCCAGTGGAATGTCGATACTTTTGGTCCCCTTTTTCCAGGGGTGAATTTCACCGAATTGAGTAATGATACCCGGACAAATCATAGGTTCATCATGGGTTTCCAAATATTTTATTAACGGTACATGCCAATAGGCTGGGAAAATCATATCTACGTGAATTTCCGAAAGAAATTTGTATTGGGGTAGGTTTTCCCAGATATATTTCATGCACCGCTGTCTCGCTACAGGAATTCCTTCGTTCTCACCGCACCCAAGGATGTGAAAGGTAAACCGGTAATCGCAAAGATATTCACTTAATTCGGAATTGGTCATATATCCCTGATTATATACCACAATACAGGTATCTTTGGTCTGCTGTAAAGAATTAAAGCATTTATCGGCCATTTTTAAATCATTTTCATCTCTTAATAAAAAAGTCAATGTATGGACAAGCAATGGGCTGCCTCCTTTTTTTAACAGTCTATTTTTTATGCAATTTAAACAGAATTGTTGAACCACTCTGTATTTGTTTTTTGCCAGCGTTCCCACATAGACCATGCCCGCCTGAGGTTTTGGTCACCGGGGTAAGATTCCCTGGCTCGGGTCAATACATTTTTCAACATAGAGGTGTAGGCTTTTAACTTTAATTTAAGGACAGTTGGTTCCCTGTCTGCCCAGGCAGGGTCAATCCTATTCAAGAGTTTCAGGGATAAACCGGGCCAGCCAAGGGCAATGAACTGTGCGGCCAGAGAAACCAGCCCTTCATTGGACTTCAAATTAAAATACCTTTCCAGAAAAATTTCCACATTTTTTGGCCGGCTGCGCTGTTTCAAAATTTTGGATAATAAGTTTGCGGCAGGAACAAAATCAGGAGTCCGGTATAATACCTGCAAACAAAGTACAATCGCTTCAGCCCATTTGTCTTTTTCCAGGTATAATTGGGCCAGGTCCACATAACTTTGTTCCCTGTTTAATTCCCAGGCGTAATTAAAGGTGGCGGCATTGCTTGATGTCTGGAATAGTTTTTGTAGGATTTTCTCCGCTTTATTATGCTGTTTTTGAATCAGGTAAATGCTGCTGAGAAGAGAATACTGGTCCTGCAGGGCGGAGCCCAATTTTTTTAGCCCCGCTTTGATAACCCTTTTTGCGCCGCTGTAATCTTTCAACTTAAATAAACACAATGCTATTTTACGAATAATGTCAGGGTAGTAGGGCTCTTTCGTGCTGCACAGTTTTTCGGTTTTTGTCAATTCTGCCAGCGCTTCCCGGTATCTGTTTGTCTGCATATATTCAGAAGCAAGACAATAGGCCAGATAAGGACCGGCTCCTTTGTTAATCTCTTTCTGAAGGATTTTGATATTCCTTTCCCGTTTAGCCTGAAAACCTGCCAGGTCCCGGTTAAACCCATAATGATGCACCTGGACGTCAGAATCTTCGACCCGTACTGGTTTTTTTCCGTTTTTTTTAAGCAGAAGCTGTTCGTATACAGCCCCAGTATACTTGAAGTTTTTTCTGTTCCGAAACAGCAGTATTTTCTTGTCTCGCATGGCAGGCGCGTTTCCGCCCAGGTGATTTAACACGGTAAACCTGTATGCATCGGCTTTTCCGGTTTCAGCGATACGCCGTATCTTACCGCAATCACTGAGAGATATATCTATATCGGCATCAATGGACAGTATCCATTTGCCTCTGGCCAGACTGAGGGCTTTGTTTCTCGCCAGGCTAAAATTATCGTTCCATGTCATAGTTGTTACTGTGGCCCCGAACTTTTCTGCTACCCGGACCGTATCATCGGTGGAGCCCGTATCGACAACAATTATTTCGTCGGCTATAGCTGTCAGCCGACCAAGGTGATTCCGCAGGTTATCTGCTTCGTTTTTTGTTATCAGGCATAGGCTGATAAGAGGTTTTTTACTGAAAGGAACGATTATATTTTTCCCAACGTGGTTGTCCGGCCAACTGGCCAACAACCTGTCTGCGATATGTTCCGGCATTATCCGCCGTTCAGTCAGATAATAACGGGCTTCATTCCTGTCGGCCACCTGCCAGAGGTAAGCGATTACTGCCTGGAGGGCAAAAGAATAATTAGAATTGATGCGGTAGGCTTCAGCGGCGCATTCAAAGGCTGCCCATGGGCGGCCCAATTGAACAAAAGCGCTGGATAAGGAGCCCAGGGCCAGTGAATCACCGGCGCCCTGGTAAACAATGGACCTGACCCTGTCATTTAAGGCCAGGCATTCTTCGAAAATCTTTACGGCGGCAAGGGTTTTTCCCTTGGCCATTAGAATAACCCCCTGCAGGTATAACAGGCTCAAATCCCAGGGGCACTTTTGCCAGCCTCGCTTGGCCGTACTCAAAGCGGCATTGAGCTTTTTTTGCTCTACATAACACAGGGCCAGTTTTTGAAAGGCCGAGGGGGCATAGGCTTCCCAGCCCGTAACTTCATCGGTGACCGCCTTCAGCAGTTTGGCGCCCCGGGTAAAATTCCCCGCCCTTACCAATTCTGCTCCTAAATTGTATTGCTTGAACAGGCTTTGGGGTTCCGCGGCCAATTCCTGTTCAGCCAGAACCAGGTTCCTGTTGGTCTTGTCTTTTTTCTCCACAATTCTGGACAGGTAACCGTAGTGATATATTTTATAGGGGGTTTCGGGGCAACGGGCATATATTTCCATCGGCAGTTGTTCGTGCAGCGCCCCGGTATATCTGTATTTGGGCAGATTGCGAAAAATACGTACATGGTGTACAGTGGAGCAGGGACCGCCGGGCGATTCGCCCAGAAAACTGATTACCGGCATACGGTAGCCCTGGATTTCTTGTCCCACATGCAGCAGGTCCCTTATTTTTCCTTTGGCTTCCGGCGCAAGCTCATCATCGCCGTCCATGATCAGTATCCAGTCGCCGGTAGCCTTACTTAAAGAAAAGTTGCGCGCAGCGGCAAAATCTCCCTGCCATTCATAATCAAAAACTTTGGCCCCAAAGCTTGAGGCAATTTCTTTGGTCCGGTCCGTAGAGCCGGTATCCACGATGATCATTTCGTCTACAATTTCAGCTACGCTGGCCAAACACCGAGGCAGGAACTCCTCTTCGTTTTTGACAATCATGCATAAGCTAAGTCTGGGCAATGACACTATGCAACCCCCCTTATTATTTAAATTGTACAGAGCGCGCAGGGTGGTCAGTGACTTTGAAGCTTTCCAAAAAGTCATGGAATAGTTTGTCCCCGGGAAACTTTTGTTTACCTTCCCGGGCTGTCTTGCCGCATTCCTCTAACAAAAACTGGGCCGTCCGCAAATAATCCTCCGGGCTTAAATTGTTGCTGGCCATAAGTTTTTCTGCCCGGTCAGTTTCGCCGTTTAATAAAAATGCAAATAATAGGATTGATTTGGCAACCCCGCGGTAGATGTTGTTTTCGCGTACCCGGTCCGCATATTCAGCGGCATCGTCCACCCTGTTTATTTTAAGATAGGCCAGCGCTTTTAAAATATTGTTTCGGTCTGTATCAGTTTCCGGTAAGTTTTCCAGCTCATTTATAATGTGTATGGCTTTTAAGGGAAAACCGGCATTAATCCAGTATTCGGCCAGTAAATAACCCTGGGCAGGCTCCTGCAGCGAAATTTTTTCCTCGCTCATTCGAGTCAACCACCTGTTTTAAATTTGAATCCTAAAATAATAGTATTCATAGGGCAATAATATGGTTCAATTTATATTACCTCTTGTAATCTGAGGTTCCGGGCGTTTAGCCCGGAATTTCAAATTGAAGACAAAGTTATATAATAGGATAAGGGGAGGCTAAATGATTCCTTCGCTCTGGGCGAAATCTAGATCGGATAACCGCTTCCGCGTACGCGGATCGCGGACCGATGGGCGATTTTAGCCCTGCTCCGGAAAACATTTAAACTCTCTAAATTTTTCAGAACAACCTTTATCAACAGCCTGAAGTTCCGGGCATTGAGCCCGGAACTTCTTAGGTGAGAGGATCGGGATTAATAGCCGGAACCAGTTCGGCATGTTTAAAGCTGTTTGCCGGCTCCTGTACAAATTCGTTATTCACTCCTACATAGACATAAACTCCCGGAGGGGTAGGTCCTATCTGGACTTCAAACAACGACAGGGCGCTGAGCACGCTTCCGAAGAAGGCTATGGTTCCTTGGTCAGCCGGAAGTGGGATACTTCTTGAAGTCACCAGGGCTTTCGATGTTAACCAGTCAAAGAGTTTAATGTTTATGGTCTGTAAAGCGCCGGAGCGGTTATTCAGAGAAACATCCAGTACGGAAGCTAGTGCTGAAGACCTTTCCACTACACCAGTCGTTAATATCTCTGGTAATTGCAGGTTGAGTATGGACTGAATCTCACTTTTAGCTTCCGCCAGGCCGAAGGTTGGAGACTGCAGCAGGTTGATAATCGACTGGATCTCACTTTTAGCTTCCGCCAGGCCGAAGGTTGGGGACTGCAGCAGGTT
>NZ_JBSQAT010000024.1:0-25569 GCF_059412445.1 Thermincola sp. GK-1 | reverse complement strand
AATGGAGGTAGATTTTTCTACTCATAGCTAAAGCTTTTTGGAACCACCTGCAAAGCAGGTGGTTTTCGTTTATACAACAAAAAGGTAGTTCCAAAAATCTGTTGGAACTACCCCTTTTCCTTAACCCAACTTATTATAAATTTTATCTTTGTAAATACCTAATGCAGAACCGCTGCCCTTTCTTTTTTCCATAAGAATGTTGAACCGCAATATTTTTGCATTTAATTCCCTTTTTAACGACTTCCTGTCTTCTTCATCATAGCAACAGTCAACCAGCGTCTGCAAAGAAATAATTTCCTTTCTTAATTCCAGTTCTTCCGGCAGTACCCCGGCATTTTTCAGCAGGATGTAACCGGCCCTGAGCTCTGCCGGAACGTGGGATAAATCCTGGATTTTCAAAGGCTTGCCCTGTCCCGGCAGGTTTTCCAGTTCACCGTTTTTTATTGCTTCCAAGATTTTCTCTTCGGCAATCATGGCAACGACATCCATTGTCTTTCTCCCTACTTTTCAAAAGCGGCCATAGAAGTAACCAGCGTAGAGTTTGCTTTGGTGAAATAAGTGATCCGCAAAACCTCGGCAATTTGTTCGTCAGTTACTCCCATTTGCCGCAGAATATTTGATATGGACTTTACCCCCTCGTCAGCTCCCATAGCTGCGTCGACGGCCAACGAAATCATCAGCTTGGTTTTCATATCCAGGCTGCTGTCGGAATAAACCAGCTCCTGCAGCCCCTTCATCAGTTCATAAAACTTTTCATCCCTGTCTTTAATAGCAGCAATAAAGGGCAGTACATTCATCCAAAATCAATCCTCCTCAGTCCACTTTTTTACCTGATTCTTATTCTCTGACCATTGAAAAATTTCCTGCCATGATAATCCCAATTACAAAATATAACCGTAAACCATCAAATTCATAAGTATTTCGGCAAAATTTTTACGCCGTGTCATTCTTTTTTCACTATAACTTTTTTGCCAAAATACGTTACAATAACAGGGAGTCCTTATCCGGAGGGAATGCAGATGGCTTCCGAAATAACGTACAGGCAAAGCGTAACGAAAAGCGACATTGTCAGATTTGTTTATGACAGTCTTCTTAAAAACGGCTGGAAAACCACCTTCGAGTACACCAAATACTCACCCAGATTGTTTTATGAAAAACCCCTTGCCATTCCTGAGGTAAGCCGTATAGACTTCGCCAAATATACTTATTACTGCTTTTTATTGTCCCATGACTTTGTGGAAAAGGACGAGGCCGCCAGATATAAAGCATGCGGGGTAAGCATTTATTGTTCTGTGGTGCTGTACTGGCTTTTGGTCCAATACGGGGTAGTCAGCGAAAAAAGGCTGAAGTTTTGCCAGGGATACTTTAAGTACAAAACACGGGCAGACACCCCGCCGCAAAGCCGCTACCGGGTGGATATGCACGCCTGGCTTTGTTATGACGGTTCTGTAATTGATATAACTATTTGGCAGCAACAGGAAGGGTTTGACTTTTTAAAAAAAGGGTTCGAAATCCCGGTAATTATGGGAAAAATCCCCGCCGGATTAAGCCTTTTTGGCTATGAGGAAGAAAAAAGCTTGGCCAAGGAATATGCCCGGCGGTTCGCGAAAGAATCGGAGTTGACCTTTTCCGAATGGATAAACTACCATAAAAAGCAGGCAGACTTGCTCTTTGATGTCCGGGCGCAGGAAACAGGCCCAAGTTAGGCTTCTGTCCGTGACCAACCATAAACTATAAGAAACACCAGTACAGCGACGAATAACCAAATTGTATACCTGTGCAGCAAAGGATCGAGCGCCCTCCAGTGCTCACCCAGATAGGCGCCTAAATTGATGAAAACTGTAGTCCACAGGGCAGCCCCAATGTAAGCCATTAACGCGAAACCCTGATAGGGCAGGCGGGTAATTCCCGCCGAATAAGCCGTAATTTGCCGTAAGCCGGGTACAAAATAACCGATAGCCAGTGTCCATTTCCCATATTTTTTAAACCACTTTTCCGTTTTGGCCAGTCTTTCAGGAGTGATACCGACCCTTTTACCATATTTTCTTATAATAGGCGTTCCTAACCGCCGGCCGATCAGATAAGCTGCTGTCATGCCTGATGTTGTGCCAAGAAATGCAAAAACAATACTCCATCCCAAGCTAAGATTTCCCCTGGAAACGAGAAAACCGATAAACACCATCGAAGTTTCCTCAGGAACAGGCAAAATGCCAAGCATGCCGACCATCAGCGCCAAAAAAACCGCATAGTATCCGTAAGTTTCGATAAAGGACAAAAATGTTTCTGCTGACAAATGCAATCCTCCCAGCTAAAACGGCATATAGCTTTTCTGCCGTACAATTTAATCGGCGGCTTTTTTCTTAAACAATATCTGAATGGTTGCACCCAAAGCAAAAATAATTACAATTACGGCCCATATAGGCCCTACTATGGGTAAGTTAAGCATGGCCACAAGCAGGAGACTCCCAATAGCAGTGATGATTAACGGTGATTGCAAGGAAGAGTCCAACCCTTTTTTAAATAGCTCGCCAAAAACCAAACTCATACCGGTACAGCCAATAATTATCAAAACAATAAGCAGAAGCAGTATGGATACGGCCAGGGGAATACCCCAGAGTAATTTCGTTAAAACCGCAATCAATAAACCAAAGCAGATTAATCCTAGTATCCCCAAAATAGCCGACTTGAACATTGCCCCTTTTAACTTGGCCGCTGAATTTTCAGCAGCGGCAGGGGCCACAAGAATTACAATTAAAGCCGCCAGAATAAGGCTCCCGCTTAACACCAGTTTGATTAATTCAATACCGGCAAAAGTAACCAATCCCAACATAAATGAATTAACTGTAGCGTTAGAAGTGCTGATATTAAAAACACCTTTACCTACTTGGGCGCCGGGCTCCTGCTTAATATCCCCACCTATAACAAAGACACGGTCAGCCACTTTGGCACTGCTTTTAAGCGTTAAACTGCCCTTAATAACTATTACTTCATCATTAACTTGGCCGGCAATTATACCGTCTTTACCCACCAATAAAACATTTTTTACAATTTGCCCTTCGGGCACGAGGGTTTCCTGATATGCGACGATCTTTTGGCCTAAACCGGGCCCGGCAGCAAATACGGCAACAGGCAGGGAAAATAATAAACCTACTAATAATACTATTATCACAATAGTTTTATTCATGAAGCGGACCTCCCAAATTTGAATCCTTCAGGATCTTGCGCAATATCCAAAAGGTAAATATAAAACCCAGAAACAAGGCCAAAGTAATCGACCAGTCCTGACTTCCCATAGGTGACCTGGCAGAAACCCTTACCATGAGCATCGTTACTTCAAATATATTCCTGAAAAAGGCCCTTATCAAACCCAGCAGCGCCTGCCCCAAAGGTGAAAGGTAAACCAAAGCTGCTATCCCGGCCGTCAAGACGGCGAATATTCCAAGCATCGCGTTAAAGACATAATATGATTGAACAGCTTCTTTCCGGTTAATTGAGGCCATTACCAAAGCCGATAAATCTGTTTTCAGCAAGGGCAGGTCCATATTTTGTACCAGGCTGATGGTACCGGCCAACCGGGCTTTTTCGGCCATACAGGCCGGGCATTGTGCCAAATGCCCATTAATAATTTCCTCCAAATCACCGGACAGTTCCTTGTCTAAATAAGCTGACAGGTGCTTTTTTACATCGTCACAGGTCATCGTTTGTTTCCCCCTTCACCTGCAGGTGGCTGCAGAAGGCCTGCTAATATTGTTCTGGCCTGATGTATTCTCGATTTTACCGTTCCCGTTGGAATGTTGAGAATTTCGGCTATTTCCTTATAGGAATATCCCTGTAAGTCACGCAGTACTAAAGTTACTCTATATTCCACAGGAAGTTTCAACAGCGCCTTATGAACGTCCTGTTTAGTTTCCAGCGCCAAATATTCGTCTTCTGAACTCAGGCCGCTCATTTCCCGCCCTTCGCATGCATCCAGTGGTACTATTGCCTTTTTGTTATTTGCCTGTATCTTTTTCAGGCAAAAATTCGTAATTATTCTGCCCAGCCAGGTAGGAAATGCCTCCGCACGCCGGAGACTTTTAATCTGGTAGTATACGGTTATGAATGCCTCCTGGACTATGTCTTCTGCGTCACGGTCATGGCCAATAATTCCGTAGGCTATTTTAAAAGCGTATTGCTGATAGTTCTTGACCACCTGTTCAAAAGCACCTTTTGAACCCTGTTTACATTTTTGGATTAATTCTACGTCTGATATTTCCACCAGGGCCATCCCACCTTAAAACAGGCCTCTATGAGAACCTATTTCTATTCCGGAATCCATTCATCCTTATCTGTTAACCATAACTGCGTTTAAACCTTTTTAATAAAATACCAAATACAATATCGACCTCTTCCATTTTCAACAGTTTGGCCAAGCCAAAATATACACCCGCAGCAATACTAACTACCGTTAAAACCTCTGCTAACTGGACCAATTTTCTTTGGACCGAAACCGTAACTTCGAAATAACTTGCAATGAAATAAGCTGTGAGCCCCATTATTGCAGCAGCAACCAGGGTTTTCAGTGCTGAAATAAGGATTTTTCTGATACCCAAAGGTCCAATCTTCCGTCTTAATAAAAATAAAAGCGCGGTCATATCAACAAAACCTGTTAAAGAATAAGCCAAGGCCAGCCCCCGGGCTCCTAAATATACTATTAATAAGTGGCTTAATATATAATTTCCCGTTATAGTCAAGAGTCCTAATTTCAAAGGTGTTTTTGTATCATGGAGCGCATAGAAACCACGAATAATAATAAATACCGCCGACTGAGCAAAGAGGCCGATGGCATAATAAATCAGGACAGATGCCGTAGCCACTGTATCATTATGTTGAAATTTCCCCTGTTCGAAGAGTAACCGAATAATGGGCATTCCCAAAACCATCATGCCAACGGCGGCGGGTATAGTGATAAAAGCTATAGTCCGTATTCCCAAAGAGAAGGTCTTTTTATAATCGTCCATGCGCTTAGTAGCAACATAGGCCGTAAGGGTTGGAAATATAGCCATACTAATGGAATAAGCAAAAATCCCGAGCGGTACAAGCATTATCCGGTTGGCCATCCTGAGAGCGGTAATACTTCCCGACGACAGGCCGGAAGCCAGGTTTTGATTAATCAGCAAATTGATCTGACTTACCGCCAAACCCAATACAGTGGGTATCATTAGCAAACCTATCTTTTTTACCCCAGGATGCCTTAATTTTAAAACCGGCCGGTATTTCATTTTACGCATTCGTTTTAGAGAAGGAAATTGAATTAAAAAGTTTCCAATTACACCTACAATAACTCCTATGGAAAATCCGGCAATACCCAAATGCGGCCCCAGTAATACACCCATGGCGATGATACCCACATTATAAACAACAGATCCAATGGCCGGGTAGGTAAAATCATTGTAAGAATTCAGAATCCCCATCATCAAGCCGTTTAGACCCGTAAAAAGTACAGCCGGAAACATAATCCGGGTCAGTTTAATAGTCAAATCCAACTTCGCACCTTGAAACTTACTGGCTACAAGAGGGATTAAAAAGGGAGTAAAGTACTCTCCAAAAATGATACCAATCGTTAGGCCTATGACCGCAATGTTGATTACTGTGCTGGCCACTTCCCAGCCTTCGTCCTCTTTGTCCTGAGCCAAATAGCTTGAAAACACCGGAATAAAGGCCGAGCTAAGAGCCCCTCCTACCAGTAGGTTATATAGTAAATCGGGAATTGAAAAAGCAGCAATATAGGCATCTGTGATATAGGTCCGGCCAAATTGGCTGGTCATGGCCTGATCCCGTACAAAACCGAGAATACGGGACAAAAACATGGCAATCATAATAACTCCGGCAGCCTTGGCTACCCCTTTGTTACTGTCCACCTTTTTCGCCGTTGCTTCACTATTTGTTACCACTGGTGAAACCTCTTTTTATAATTAATTTTTTCAAATAAAATATAATTTTATTTTTTGGGCTTTATCCGTCCATATGCCGTTAGGGGACCCCGATCTTTACTATGCTGCATTTATTTAGAATAACTGCTTTTTGTCTTAATAAAATTAATTATTACCGGTAATATAGAAACGAAAATGATAGCCATTATAACTATTGTAAAATTATTTCGTACTACCGGGATATTACCAAATAGGTATCCGCCGAACAGCAAAACTGATACCCAGGCAACTGCTCCTATGATGTTATAAGATAAAAAACGCCCGTAATTCATGCTCCCTATCCCGGCAACAAAAGGAGCATAAGTCCGGATTACCGGTATAAATCTAGCCAAGATAATAGTTTTGCCACCATGTTTTTCGTAGAATTGATGCGCATGTTCTAAGTGTTCCTTGTTTAGCAACCTGCCATTCTCTTTATGAAATACTTTCGGCCCGATAAAATGACCAACTTGATAATTCGAAGTGTCTCCTAAAATTGCCGCAAGACAGAGAAGAATATATAACCATTCCAGCTTCAGAGCCCGGTGGGCTGCCAAAGCACCTGCAACAAAAAGCAACGAATCACCGGGAAGAAAAGGTGTGATAACTATACCTGTTTCCAAAAAGACAATCAGAAAAAGGAATAAATAAGTCCAGGTACCATAATTTTTAATAACTAACACTAAATTTTTATCAAGCTTTAAAAAAAATTCTATCACATTCATCATCAGTTCCATAGCTCCTCCATAAAAAAATTTTTGATTTCCCTTCAACCCAAACAACAGCTATGTTTACAACAATTAACGCTACCACTATACCTCCCAGCACATCATTCAGCCAATGGATACCCAAATATATTGTTGAAAAAATTATTACAAGAGAGCTGAATACAGCAACCCGAGCCATCCTTTTGTAACCAGAATGAATGCTTAACAAAGCCAGGGAAGTGGAAAGGGAAGTGTGTAAACTCGGAAAACAATTATTCAAACCACTTAAAGCCCTGTATTGTACATTAAAAGCGGGATAAACCTCAGTTATCAAGAGATGTACTCCTTTATTTGTATACCAGACTTCATTTACGGGAAAGAATAAATAAAATGGGAGAGCAATAGCATAGTTTAAAATAAAAGTCAACAAAAGCTCCTTCATCAAGAATTGGTCATTGTGCCTGTTAAACACAGCCATAGCAACCCAGACTAATGCAGGAAATACAAAAACATAAAAATAACTGGTAATATATGTTAGCAGAGTACTGTGAAATGTTCTCTGAATAAACTGGGTTATATTCCCTTCATACCGGTATATTGCAGGAGTCAGATCCCACCTGATCAAGGGATTTATGATATTTTCAAAGTTCAACTCAATAAGGTCAATGCCTATAACCATTAGCATAATAACTAAATAAAAAACAAAGGTTTTGCTTGAAAACATTTTTCGGAGAACGGGAATTGGATTGCCTTCAAATAACAAACATAAAACCACGAGGGTAACTATAAATGTAAGCGCCATCTGCCCTGCCCCGTTGTACATCAAAAAGCCTCCTAAAATAAAGTTAACCTTGAATCAAAGAAAACTTTAAAAACACTTCGCTTTTTAATTGATCGATTAGATCTCTTGCAGCGTAGGGCCTGCCAAGCGCAAAAGCCGAATCTTTTATTTGTTTTAGCCGGATTTCGTTTGACGTCAGTTCTTTGAGCTGGGGAATTAAATGTTGAATTTTTCTCAACTTGATCGAAGCACCGTTATTGAGTAGAAAATCCGCATTTCTTTCCTCCTGGCCCGGTAAAAAGTTAATCATTATCATGGGCAACCCTACAGCTAAAACTTCAGCGGCAGTAAGTCCACCCGGTTTAGTAACAATAACATCGGATGCCGCCATGATTAACGACATGTTTTCAACATAGCCAAACACCTTGACTTTGTTTTTGCCGGTGACCTGCCGGAGTTTCATCTGTAATTTTTCATTTTTACCTGTTACTGTAACTATCTGCAAATCAAGCCCGGAATCGGCTAAAGTCTTGACTATAAGCTCGATCTTTCCTAATCCCAGACCGCCACCCATCACCAAAACTGTTGTTTTGTTTTCCAAACCGAGCCTATTACGTGCTTCTGTCTTACTTGGCTGTTCAATAAACTGTCTCCGGATCGGAATTCCGGTTGGAATAATCCTTTCTTCGGGAATATCAAATTGCATAATTTCGTATTTTAAGCTATCGGCAGGAATCACATATTTGTCTATATTTTTGTGAATCCAAAAGGGATGGACTGTAAAATCTGTTATGACTGCTATTAAAGGCGCCTGAGTGATTTTTCGGGCTTTAAGTTCAGATACAATCCCCGCAGAAAAAGGATGCGTACAGATTATTGCCTGCGGTTTAAATTCCTGAATAAGCTCCGCCATCTTTTTAATTGACCTGGTTCTAAGTATCAGTTGCCCCAAGTTTAAAAATTTAGTTCCTTCTTCTGCCTGTCCATATAAATAGCCCCAAATTTTAGGATTAAAATTCAGGCAGCCCATATAACCGGCCACCATAATTTTATTTAAAATGGGGTCAATATAAGCAATGGTATCGACCAGCTTTGTTTTACACCTGGGGTAACGGTATTCTATTTCCTGTATCAATGCTTGGGCTGCCTGATCATGTCCAGCCCCTATAGATACCGATAAAAATAAAACATTTTTCATGCTAACTTCACCTTAAAATACCTTTTATTCGTACAGATACAATAAAGGGTAAAAAAGTTCGTAACAATGCATTAAAAATTTAAAACCATGGATTGAAGTAAACAACTCAAAAATCCATGGTTTCATTATGCCCTCTTTTTCAATGCGGGAGGCCTCTTATGCTATTCCCCGGCGAATCAACCCGGCAAACTCAGGGGGCAGACCCGACTGTTCAATAGCTCTGGCTGTAGCTTCAAAATCATATGCTACTTTTCTGATCTCTACCGCAACGTCCTCCGCAAAGGAGATAATTACATAAGCAGCCTTTGGATCGCCATGTTTGGGTTTGCCGACACTTCCGGCGTTAATTATATGTTTTCCCTGAATTGTCAAATGAAAAGGTTTGTGGGTATGGCCGCAAACGAGCACATCGGTATCTGCCTTTTCCATAAGTTCCTGCAAATAGTCTGCCGGCGTATCTTCATAAATATATTCATTCAACCGGTGCGGGCTGCCATGGACAAGCAGAACTCTTCTCTCGCCGGCAGTAAATCTTATTTCCGCCGGCAGATTTCTCAAAAATTCTTTGTTCTCTTCAGTTGTATGTTCTTTCGTCCACATGATGGACTTTTCTCCTAAAGCCTGCGCCTTTTCATCCTTGTAATCACAACCACAGATAAAACGCATAAAACCTACTGCGTCATCGTAGTTCCCCATAACGGTAGATATCCGCTTTTCCCTGATCAGGTCAATTACTTCATTGGGGAAGGGACCGTATCCGACTAAATCACCGGTACAGTATATCTTATCCACCTTTTGACGGACAATATCCGCCAAAACCGCACGTAAAGCTTCTAAATTTGCATGAATGTCTGAAATTACCGCTACTCTCACTTTATCTGCCTCCTGTTCTTCTGCCTGTAGTCGGCCAACAGTTAACGGCGCACAGCAACAACATTCCGAAGCTACGGGTTACCGTTGTATCGGTGAAACAATCGTTGCTCCGAAGCTACGGGCGGAAACAGTGATTTCAAGCCTTCACTGTCGTTAATACTGTTTAACCACCCTCCGCTAAGTCGCAACTTATTGTTTCAACGTTATAGCAGTTATATCCAGCGACCGGTACCGGTTGGCATCGGTATGTTACAGGCCGCTAATCAAGTTACAGTTAAGCAGCCGAACCTTTTGGCAGCCCTTCCTTGTTAAAGTATTTCGAGCTCCAACGCAAAGCAACATTAACTAAACCGATCATTACCGGCACTTCAATCAGGGGACCGATTACCGCCGCAAAGGCCTGCCCTGACTCAATCCCGAATACTGCCACGGCCACGGCGATGGCCAATTCAAAGTTATTGCTGGCAGCAGTGAAGGAAAGACTGGTAGTCTGCGCATAATTTATGCCGACTTTCCTGCTGATAAAGAAGGAAGCAACAAACATAAACACAAAGTAAATCAGCAGAGGAATGGCAATGCGTACTACATCCATCGGTAGTTGAACAATGAGGTTTCCTTTGTAGGAAAACATTACCACGATGGTAAACAAAAGGGCAATCAAAGCCAGCGGGCTGATCTTGGGCACAAAGGTTTTTTCATACCATTCCTTCCCCTTCGCCGGTTCCAGGAATAACCTCGTCAACAAACCGGCAGCGAAGGGTATCCCCAGGTAGATAGCCACACTCTTGGCCACTTCACCCATAGAGACATCAACAGTCATACCCTTTAGCCCAAATAACCCCGGCAACACCGTGATAAACACATAGGCGTAAACAGAATAGAAAATTACCTGGAAAATTGAGTTGAAGGCCACCAGGGCAGCCGCGTATTCCGAATCACCTTTGGCCAGGCTGTTCCAAACAATGACCATGGCAATACACCGAGCCAAACCTATTAAAATAAGACCAACCATGTACTCAGGGTAATCACGCAAAAACGTTATAGCTAATATAAACATAAGGATAGGGCCGATGACCCAGTTCTGAACCAACGACAACCCAAGGACTCTCGTATTCTTGAACACCTTACCCAATTCCCGGTAGTTTACCTTGGCCAGCGGCGGGTACATCATCACGATCAGCCCGAAGGCAATAGGTATGGATGTGGTGCCCACCGATAACCTGTCAAGCAGGTCAGCCACACCGGGAAACAGAAAACCAATACCGACTCCCAGGGCCATAGCGAGGAAAATCCAGAGAGTCAGAAATCTATCTAAAAAGGATAATCTTGCTGCTTTTTGCGCCATAGTTTAACCTCCTTCATGTTTTAAAAAATATTTACCTCTTTACTTTACAAAAATTTGTTACTTTTTGCTGGCTGCTTTTTTCATAGTGAGTTTTTCGCAGATTGACGGGTCTGTCCTGACCGGGGACGGCTGTAAATTGTTTAACTTCCTTTTGATTGGTTCCGCATAGGCTTCCACTACACCCACTTCATCGCCTTCAAACACTTCCTTGAAAACATCTCCGTTGAGAGAGTAGTATATCCATTTTCCGTCCCGGCTGTCCTTTACTAACCCAGCCTGCCTGAGAATCTTCAGGTGATGAGAAACGGCCGGCTGGGACATATTCAATTTGTCAAGGATTTCACAAACACACATTTCCTGTTCCGCCAACATATTTATGATTTTTAACCTTGTTTCATCCCCAAGAGCTTTAAAAAATTCCGCAATTTTTTTCATGCGCTAGTTCCTTTCATACCAATTTATTCTTCGAATATTCTTCTAGATAAGAACGGCGCTATTAATATTTAACCACTGGATTACCCGATAGGTCCCCCCCTTTTTACTAAAAACTTTTGTATCAATATATTTAACATTATTTATATTATTACAGTAATATCTTTCTACCGCTCATTTTTATTTATCCCTTTGACATAGAAATTGATATGTCCTTGGCCAGGCTAACCCAGAAGCCACCTGCACCGTTTTAAATACCGCAGCGGGATGATACATCCTGCCACATACACCGGCTTAAACCTTTGCGTCAGCTTTCACTTGGTTCGACCTCCTCAGAATAGAACCCTAAAGCATAAACATATTTAATTTTATTTATACATTAATTATACTATTCCTTTTGTTTGAGGTCGAGAACTTTTTTCATAAAAATAATGTGGGAGTGTCCCATAAGTAAACAGTCAAGTCAGACAGTCCCAAAATAAGTAACAAAAAACATCCCAAACCTCTATAAAAGTGGAATGGGATGTTTTGTTTTTTTAATAGTTTCAGTTGAATAGTGGAGCTTAAAATTTCTCAAAATAACTTATGGGACAGCCCCTTTTCCGTTTTACCATTTATTATTCGGGACTAATTAGAAGATACCTGATTTTGCTGAAGGTTCCGGCATTATCCTGTCCCAATACCTTTTCAACCGTGGGCTCAACTTAAGAAATCCCGCCATAAACAACACCTGAATCAGCGGTTTTATCGCAATGATCATTACTGTTAGCGGTGAAAAGAAAACAACTGCCAGGGCTAAAGCAATGGAAATGTTTTTTCCGCTAACCCCGTAGGTTAAGGCCACCATATCCGGATAGCTGGTCCGGCTGAAGCGCGAACTTAAAACAGAAAGGCTAAAGAGAAGAGTATAAAATATCACCAGCGGTACAGCTATGATTGCCAGATACTGCGGATTACGCACCAGGGCTACTGATTCAGACATCATGGAAATAAAAAACACCATGTACATCCCTAAAGCTGAGATAGCAGGAAAGACAGGCTTCATCGCCACAAATTTTTCCTGGCCCCATTTTTTTACAATCCAGATACGTGTCAGGTTGCCCAAAATCAACGGTACAACAATTGTATACAATACAGTCTGCAGCATTTTCCAGGCGTCAACAGGTACATATTTACCGGCAAGAACCAGCATCCAAAGGGGGATAAGCACGATACCGGCAAGCAGGCTGAACACAGTGATAACCAGCGTCATAGGAGTATTCCCCTTGGCCATGCCGGTCCAGGCCACTATCATACCGGCACAGGGCACTACTCCCGTAAGAATCAACCCAACCGCAAAATCGGGATATCCGCTCAAAAATACTTTAGCCAGAAAAGCCGCCAAAAGAGGCGAAATAACGTAATTCATAACCATGACCACCGTCATAAAACCCACCCGTTTCGCCGCACCCGTTACCTCACTGATTTTAATTCCCACCATCATGGGGTAGAGCATAATAAACAGGGAAATAGGATAAAACTTTTGCAAGGGTTTGCCTGCCTGCGGGAAAAAATATCCCAATATCAGTCCAAAGACAATCACAAGCATTAAAAGAGGAATTAGCCTTTTATTAATAAACTGTGCAAAACGCATCATTAAAACCCCCTTATCAAAAAATGTCTTCAATAAATACCTGCAGAAATATAAGAGAACGGTTGATAAAGCCGTTCTCACATCTACAAGCTATTTATTAACTATTGAATACTTCTGTAATTTTTTCAGCAATATAATCAGCCATTCGGTCTACATCTTCACCTGAATTAAGGTCAAAATTCTTATTCACTCCCAGATCCCGGGTCAGCACAATACTGCTTTGTGGTTCGAAGTTATCTTTATTTAGAGTTTTTCGTGCGCATTCCATGGGGCAACCGTCTATACTGACAATACCTCTGGCATTTTTAGCCCCGTTATGGATATTTTTTAACCCCGCAGATATACTGGCCAAACACAACAGAGCTGCTTTATCATAGCCTACTTTGTTGGCAGCAAGGACACTGGCCAACATGGAAGCCTGCCCGACATTAGAAGCCCCTGCACAATAAAATACCGCTACCGGCGAAGGTTTTTCTTCGACTTCAATCCCCTTGGTCTTTTTGTCCATATAGGGTAAGTACCAGTTTTCTTGCACTTTGTCTTTATCGACCGGCTCTTTTTCAACATTCAAACTTATTGGTTGAGATGAACATCCGCAAGTGCACCCAATATTTATTTTGTCGTTCATACAAATACCCCCATTAAATCATTTTATATTATTAAATTATAATATACTTATATATTACCGCACTCATTTCCTTTTGTCAAAGTTTTATACATGTTAATATTAAAAAACCCTAATCTACTATTGCCTCCGAGATACTTTTTTCAATTGTTTCCGTTATTTTATGCATGCGTCTTCACCAATAATAAAATTTAGCGGCTACTGGAAGCCGCCAAGTAATCGTTTCCACCACTGTGATATATAAAGTTCCTATAAAATTGCCTTTAGTACTTCCATTATCATTTCCCTGGAATCTTTGTAATCAGGTGTAAAGAGCGGTTTGCAATTTTCAATCTGCTGTATGCCCTGCAAAATCTTTGTCGCAAAGGCAAAACAGGTTATTTCTCCGCACTCCCTGCAGTTGGTTTTGGGCAGCCAGCCGTAAAACTGCAGCACCGTCGGTTTCTCTTTTTTTTCAAAGTTAGGTGTAATGCTGTCTTTCTTTGCCCAGGTGTCATTGACTAAATCCTTGACCCGGTCAATGACCTGTAGCGCATCTGTCACGTTAACCGCTTTAGTCATGGTAAGTTTGTGCGGGTATAAAACGATTAATCGAGCTTCCTTGGTAAATGTAATTAGCGGAGCGTCTTTATTAAATATGGCATTGCCCATAACAGCGTTTAAATACGGCATAACTTCGGTTATATCATCGGATAAGTCAGCTTTTAGTCTGATTTTTTCAGGTTCGGCAATACATGGTTCCATAAAAGTAATTTTGACATCCTTTAAAAGCATCTTCCTCTACCTCCCACCTATGGCATTAACCGGCTTCGAAACGCTTTTTAATAATATCCTTCACCGCTTCCACAAAAGCATCAATGTCCGGTTCAGTATTAAAGTAACCCAGGCCTATCCGTATTGTGCCCGTATCTATAGTGCCAATTGTCCTATGTGCACATGGAGAACAATGCAGCCCTGTGCGGACCATAATGCCGTATCTTTCATCTAAAATGTGTCCAACCCTTTGCGGGTTGAAATCCATAATATTTAAAGATATTACACCTACTCTAGCTTTGGTGTCTTTAGGCCCGAAAATTGTTATCCCTTCAACAGCCGATAATTTTTGCAAAGCATAATCGGTTAGCTCCATTTCTCTGTTATGAATTTTTTCCACTCCCTCATTCAGCAAAAATTTCACGGCTGCTCCAAGTCCGGCAATCCCACTGACGTTGGGAGTACCCGGTTCATAACGGTCGGGAAGGGATTCGGGTTGGTGTTCCAAAATCGAATCTCCACCGGTACCCCCTTCTTTCAGTGGCCTTAGTCTAATACCTTCTCTTATGTATAATCCTCCCGTACCCATAGGTCCTAACAGCCCTTTATGCCCGGTAAAAGCCAACAGATCAATTTTCATGGCCTCTACATCAATTGGGTATACGCCGGCCGTCTGTGCAGCGTCAACCAGGAGTGGAATATTTTTTTCCCTGGCCATCCGGCCAACTTCCGCAATTGGCATAACTGTGCCGGTTACATTGGAGGCATGGATAAGAACGATAAGTCTGGTATTATCTCTGATTGCAGCTTCAACCTTTGCCGGGTCAAGAAACCCTTTGTCATCACACTGCACCGCAGTTATCTGAATCCCCCATTTCCTTTCCCGACCCTTTAAAGGCCGCCATACGGCGTTATGCTCCATACTGCTTGTAACAACATGATCACCGGGCGCCAGAAGACCCTTGATAGCCAGGTTCAGAGATTCTGTTACATTGAAGGTGAAGACTATACGGGAAACATCGTTGACATTAAAAAGCCCGGCCAGCCCTCTTCTGGTCTCATAGATAATCCTGTCAGCTTCCAAAGCCTGTCTGTATGCTCCCCGGCCCGCATTAACGCCAATCGTTCGCATGAATTCGTCAGCAGCCTGATATACCACTTCCGGTTTGGGAAACGAGGTTGCTGCATTATCCAGATAAATAGGCATAGGTTTACCTCCGTTAAAATCTTTAACATCCTCCGGATGAACTGCCGACAACACTTCATTTCTTTCGGTCAATTTCATCTTGCTTTAATAAATAATGCTGAAAAGGAGTCAAAGAACGGCCATCTTCCTCAATTACCGGCAGGTAATAATGACACGCCCAACGCTGCCGTAGTTCCTTTGCATCAATCACTCTACCCAAAGCGTAACACTTGCTGCCACCATTCCCATCAATGTTAACCAACCCACAACCGGCACACTGAACAGGCGCCACAGTATTCCCCTCCTTTACAGAAAAGGTTTTGCCCAGTTGCCTGATGCAAAACCTTTTCCAACAAAACTGCATTTATCACCGATTTTCATGCCATCACATAATAAAGTTAAAGAAATAACCGGTGGCCATGATAGCAAGCGCAATAATCGTTATAAAAATAGCAATCAGTTTTGGTTTTAAAACCTGTCTCAGAATTATCATTTCCGGCAGAGACAGAGCCGTAACAGACATCATAAATGCCAGAGCCGAACCCAGCGGCATCCCTTTTTCCATCAATGCATGCACAATCGGAATGGTTCCGGCCGCATTGGAATACAAAGGCACACCGATCGCTACCGCTATAGGCACAGCAAAGGGGTTTCCCCGGCCTGCATATTTCACCAGGAAGTCCTCCGGCGCATAACCGTGAATTGCAGCGCCAATGGCAATTCCGAACACCACATAAAGCCATACTTTACTGAGAATCTGTTTTACATAGGCTTTGGCATAATCGACCCGGTCCTTCCAGGTTTGTTCAACTGATTCTTCGCCACAGCCACACGCAGCGGTATTAGCCCTGATCTGATAAACATAGTCTTCCACCAGATGTTCCAGTTTAAGGCGGCCTATGATGATACCGCCAATGATGGCAACAGTCAGTCCGCTGGCAATATAAATCATGGCTATCTTCCAGCCAAACATGACCCATAACAGGCCCAGAGCCACTTCATTAACCATTGGCGAGGAGATCAAGAAGGAAAAAGTTACTCCCAGCGGGACCCCCGCTTCCACGAAGCCGATAAATACCGGCACCGCCGAACAACTTCAGAAGGGGGTAACAATACCCATCAAGGCAGCTATAATGTTACCAATAAATTCCCTTTTATGGCTGAGAACCTTTTTGGTCTTCTCCGGCGGGAAAAAGCTCCTGATTATGGCTACAGCAAAAATAATCAGGGTAAGCATGAACAATATCTTTACTGTATCATAAATAAAGAAGTTTACCGAAGATCCAAGGTGACTCCTGGGTGAAAGACCCATCAAATCATAAACCAGGTAGTCTACAAATCTCTGCCACATGCCCGACTACCCCCTTTTGGCAGCTTCCATGATTACTTCCGTCAATTTTGCCTTGGAAGGAACAACTCCGGAGAATTTAACCTGGCCGTCAATAACCAGGGCCGGAGTTGACATAACACCGTAAGAGACTATGTCTTTAAAATCCCTTACATGAGTCACACTGGCATCAATGTTTTGCTCCGCCAGCACATCGAAAACCATTTGTTCCAGTTTATTGCAGTTGGCACATCCGGAGCCTAACACTTTGATATCCATGATTATTCACCCCCTTTTCTTTTTGGCCTCTTATTCAACAAGTTAAGGGTTTCATTTACCTGCGATATAATAATATCTTCCACCAGATCAATAATTTCAAAGATTTGTGGATAAACAACACTATAAATAACTTTTAACCCTTCTTTACGACTTCTAACAATGTTCTGTTTACGTAAAATACCCAGGTGCTGAGACATGTTGGATTGTTCAATATCCAGGTCCTCCGTAAATTCACATACACATTTTTCACCGTCTCTTAACAACTTTAAAATCCGCACCCTGGTGGGATGGGCCAAAGCCTTGAAAAACTCGGCCTCCATCGAGCACAGCCTTTCATCCATAATTTCATCCTCCTTTTGCTCAGGCAGTCCAGGCAAAATAAAACCCGATAGCTATTAATATTATGCCGGCAATCTTTTCAATAATACCGGACCACCCGGCGAAAACTGGCAATCCTTTGGTAAAACCGTAAAGGTCCCTGCTACGACAACCGGTACCCCCCGGCCTAGTCCGTAAAGGAATAATAATACAGCGCCATACTATTTTACCCTTGCTCATGACCATTGACAATATTGCAAAAAGAACAGGTGTGCCACACTGTGAACCGGCCAGGCCTATCATTAACCCCATCAGGTAAGCCGGCCAAATCCCCTGTCGTTGAGGCTTCCTCAAAATCCTTGACCCCATATTAGGCAGGCGAAAGTTAACCGCTCCCAGCATTTTCAGGCCCACAACAATACTAGCGCCTGCGGCTATATAAACCAATAGCCTTAGATGCGCCAAAAAAGCCGCCGATTATGGACGCAATAACACCCAACAAGGCAAAGGTGGTAGATGTACCAAGAGTAAAGAAAACCGACAGCCAAAAGCTTCTGGCTTTACCAACTTCCGAATTTCCACCGACATATGCCATCAAAACAGGTATCATGGACATATTACAGGGCCCAATACTGGTAATTATACCACCGATAAAAACCAGCAAAACCGCTGCCAGGGAATAACCATGCAAGCTTTGGACCAAGTACTGTGTATCCAGTTCCACCATTTACTTGCCCTCCGCCAAGGCCTGTAGCTTACCCCGCATTTCATCAGGCTGAATAACCCCAACATAATTAAAGGTAATTTCCCCTTGGGAGTTTAGAAAACAAGTGGTTGGGATGTATTGAATTTTATAGCGGTAGCATAGTTCCTGTTCGGCAGGATCGTTTACGTTAATTTCAATAAATGCGACTTTGCCTTCAAATTCCGGTTTGAGAGCATTAAACACCTTTTCCATCTCGATACAGGATGCGCAGGTGGTGGAGTGAAACAAGAGCCAGACCGGTTGCCCTTTTTGTTTTGCTTCTTCAATAAGGACCGCATTTTGCGATGTACTGCTATTCGCAGAATAACCTTGCGTTTCTTTTTCTACGGTCATTTTTGCCGTAAATAGCGCTACCACCGCTGTTAGCAGAATTATCAAAACCACTGGTTTTAGTTTCAACTTTTCCCCTCCCCTAACCTGCCGCAACACCCAGGTGCTATTATTATATTAGAAAATTCTAATATAATTTTATAACTTTTGCTTCTTATTGTCAATATGCTGTACAAAACGTAATCAGCCAGGCTTCTGGCCCGGCTGTATAAAAATTCATTCTATTTTACTCTTGTCTCTTGCGGAGCAGGCCCACTGCCCGTTTCACATTTAATGAGTACACCCGCCAAAAAGATTAGGATAAACAAGGCCATTCCATAATATGAGAAAAAGGTCTCAAACCCTACGCTTTTGATTAACTTCCCTCCGAGGGCTGTGCCAATGCCGCCGCCGCCCATGAAACAGAAAGCTACCAGCGACATAGCGGCGCCTCTGGCTTTAGCGGCGAACTCGGTGGCAATAGTCAGCAAAGTCGAATGGGCCAGCATAAAGCCCAAGCCCAGGAGAGCGACGCCGGCAATGAGCACCCCTAAAATATTACCGCCGAGAAAAAACAAGATATCCGCTATGGTGGCAGAAGTCAGGCCCATTACAAGCACTTTCCGGCGCCCCAGTTTGGCGGCCAGTTTACCGCTTAAACGGCCGCCGATTACTGCCATTATACCGAAAGCCGTCATAATAAAACCTATAGTAAGGTAATTGTACTGGTACAGGTTTTCAATAAATGCCCCCAGATATGAAAAGGAACCTACAATAAATATCCCTTCCAGCAGTACAATAAGGTATAAAATTAAACTGGGAGCATTACCAAGCAATCTGGCGTAGGGAGCCAGAAATTCACTGTCAGGGTTTTTGTCCGACGGTATTTTCCTTCCCACTGTAAAAAATAGGACAGTCACCAGGGCTGCCAGCGCCGAATATGCGGCAAAGACACCTCGCCAGCTAAGGAAAAAGGCAACTGATCCGCCGATAGCCATACTCAATCCCTGGCCCAGGAAGGAAATACCCATAAATGTACCTATAGCCGATTGTCTTTCTTCCATAGGAACCAGGTCGCCGATTAGGGCAAGGGACACGGGCATAACTGAAGCCGCAAAAATTCCTGTAATGGCCCTATAAATAGCCAAGTCACCCAATTCCCTGCCGATAGCAGTTAAAGCGGCGGCAAAGGTAAAAAAGAACATGGCGAAATTTAAAATCTGCCTTTTTCCGAAACGGTCAGCCAGCGGACCGAATACCAACTGAAAAATACCGAAAGGTATCATGTAAGCGGTAATTAAAAGTCCGGCTGAAGTAACAGGAACGCCGATGTTTTTGGCAATAGCGGGCAAGATTGGTGAAACTACCCAGTTGTCGGCCATTACTGTGAAACCGGCCAATCCTAATATAAGCAGAATAGTGCTACGCTTCATTTATCTTTCACTCCTTTACCGTTAAATTTCTAATCGTCCCCCCAAAATACTTCCTTATCCACCTCCACAAACATTTGTAGTATATTAAAATATTATAATATTATTTATAATAATACCCCTATAGGGTAGCTTTGTCAACCAAATATTTTTGCTTGATAGCAAATTTTTAGTTAAAAGAAAAAGGGGCCCTTTTAAGCCCCATTATGAAACCTCCGCTCCTTCAAATAAGGTTGAGGTACTACTGCTTCTTGGCCTGAACGTAAATACTTGTTACAAACCGGTCAATAGTCTCATCTTCTCCAAGAGCTTCTAAAACAGCTCTGGCCAGAGGGTCTTTGGTATCAGGTGTAATCGAGAAGGAAAAGCCCTTATCAGTGATCTCAATATCCGTTAACCCTGCTTCTTCCACCAGCCTTTTATACTGCGCTACAGGCACTGCTCCTGCAATACAACCCGTATAAGCCTCTACACTTGACCGGACTGCCTCCGGAAGTTCCTGCAGTAAAGCCACGTCGGATATGGCCACCCTACCTCCCGGTTTCAATACTCTGTATATCTCCCGGAAGACCCTCTTTTTGTCAGCCGAAAGATTAATCACGCAGTTACTTATGACCACGTCTACGGAATTGTCAGCTACAGGCAGGTTTTCTATTTCGCCCAGCCTGAATTCCACGTTACTGATGTTTTCCCTGGCGGCAATTGTCCGGGCCCGTTCGATCATCTCCGGAGTCATATCAACACCTATTACCCGGCCGGCCGGGCCTACTTTTGACGCTGCCAGAAAACAGTCAAACCCCGCGCCCGAACCAAGGTCAAGGACAACTTCCCCTTCTTTTAAGCCGGCCAGGGCGGTAGGATTGCCACAGCTTAAGGCCAGGTTGGCCTCAGTAGGAATTTTATTCAGTTCTTCCGGCGAGTAACCTAAAGACTGGACATAAGTATTAATGTCATCACCGGAACAGCCGCAGCCACAGCCACAGCCGCTTCCGTTCTGTTGTCTGGCAATGGCGCCATATGTTTCCCGAACAGTCTTGATAATTTTAATTTTATCCATAATTTAATACCTCCTGTACTTTTACTTCACCTTTCGGGCCATGTTTATTATTTGCAATTTGCAAATGTTGTCCTACAAAAATCCGGCAACTTATTCCGGCAGGCAGCATGCCCCGGCCTTCAGAATCGCTTTGTTTAAGAGCTGCACGGATTTAACCACCATATCCCGCTCAAATTCGGTGAACTGGGATAATATATTGTCGATAAAAGCCTTCATGCGCTCGTCAATCCGGTTTTCCAATTCTTCTCCCGCAGTAGTTAGAGACAATAAGTATATTCGCCTATCTTCCGGATGTGGCTTTTTCCTGACCAGCCCCTTTTTTTCCAGGGTCTTTACCTGCCGGCTGAAAGTGGTAATATCCATACCTAAAGCGTTGGCCACCTGCTGCATGGAAGCGCTCTTCTGCCTGCGTATTTCGTATAAGATGTGGCTCTGCACCAAAGATACTTCTTCCCCACAGCAGCAGTCACAGCAACTGGCATTTAACAAGCCGAAACGGCGGACAAAGATTTGAAACAGGTCGCGTGTGCTTTCCAACTAGTTCACCCCTTAAAACAATTATACAATAGTTATTTGTAATATGCAAATAATTTTCGGTGAGAGATACTGTCAAGATTATTTGGGTAACTTTACCTTCAATTTCCTGTTCACCGTAATCCCGCCGTAGGTATGACAGTTTACTCCGGTTTCCCAGAGCGGCATCTACTCATCTAAGCCGTAAAGCTCCGGCAGCAATCCGGCGTCCCCGAACTTGACGGCTCAGAAGGCATTCCTTACAAAATGGCCGCCTCCGTTTCGAAATGCGTGAAACTTCCCGGCGGCCTTCGCCGTCTGCGGACATACGGGGACTCCCCGGCTTGCTGCTCTCCACTTTACAGCAAGTTTCGTAACAATGCCGCCAAATGGAAACCTTCGTAAACGATCATACCTGTCCTTATTTACCGGCTTAAATATAAAGTTCAGCCGAACTGCCAAATAATCTTGCAGTATCAGGTGGGTGGAATAGGCAGGATTCATTTTAATATAACCAATCCACCGTTTGACTGCCAATCAGTTTTGCTAACTCTCTCTCTTTCACAGAAGGCCCGGTTATTGCCGGTAAAATAACCTTGCACCGGTCTACCGGGTCTACTTTCCCTTGACCGTCTACCTGTCGCCTGAACCTGTAACTACGATTTATCTCTTTTTTAGCAGATTCATCTGCTTCGTCAACTACCGGTGGCCCTGGTGTGGGTTTTCCATTAACGGACTCTCTACAATGTACTCCTGGGCTGGTTCCAGTTTCAGAGCTGTGCTCATAGAAGAAGCTCCCTTGTATGTTGCTTTAGTCGTTGACACCACATTGGCTGTAGAATGACGGAAGGGTGGGTGGGGTGCCAAGGCTACCGTTTGGGAGCGACTGCGTCCGCAAAACCTGGCCGGGCAGGCAGGGGGTTCCCGCATGTTTGAAGATGGCGAAGGCCCACTGGACGATGAAAAATACTGTTTCAAAGCTATACCTCTGCACTGTTCTACGAGGTAGCAAAAAGCCGCTGTATAGTAAAGTAATAAGTTGCGACTTGGTGGAGGGTGGATAGACAGTGTTAACGACAGTAAAGGCTTGAAATCGCTGTTTCCGGCACGGACGCCGGAAACCCGGCCATTGAGTCAGAACGACGATTTGGCCGGGTTCAGCGATTTCAACTGAACGGAGTTTACACTGTCTCCGCCCGTAACCTCGGAGCAACGGTTACTTCACTATACAGCGGCATTTATAACTACTGACTTTTGAAAACAATATGAGCCATCAAGTTCGGGAACACTGCCTGCCCGGCCAGTGTTTGCAGCATAAAGCTCCTTGGTAGCAGAGAACCCCACCCACCCTTCAGTGGTTGAAGAAGGCGTACCCCGGAGTAACGGTTGTTTCACCGGAAGAGTGGCATCCGCAAAGCAACGGTTGTTTTGCCTCTACAGCGGTTCTGCGGTCGGCTAACACAATAAATAATTAAGCTGGGCGGAAAGGGTAAGTTTCCCGGCGTCCCACCGCCTTGGTGGGCAATCAAGCCACTTTACCGGCCGGTTTAAACGGTAGACAAATTGCAAAAACTTATGGTCAAGCCAGGGAGGAGTCCAGGCGCCGGACCTGCAAATATGGATAACATCCACAGGAATCCCTTCCGGCAGCCGCTCCAATTCACAGTAATTGATATTATAAGCATTGTTTATCTCAATAAAATCTTCCGGACACTCAAAGGTATACGGACTGTAAATAACAGAAGCTTCCCTGATATGATTGTTTTTAAACAGTTTACCCAGCCAATTGGCGCAATTAAGTTCAAAATCCAGCGAACCGATCCCTCCATATCCCAAGTCGGCATGAGCATCGAATAAATATACAGCATCACAGGCATTTTCCCTGGCAATGCCGTAAGAATATTTATGGGAATCAGAAATATAGACTCTGGCTGTATCTGATATCCGGAACCGGCTGCGAATCCGTTTCCAGAATCCAACATATTCCACCCCTACATCAATAGTACGCGTGATATCCTCTCCGCGCATTTGCTCTTTGATATATCTCCGATACCATAACTTGTTGACATTCCACTGATTTTCCGAATATGAACCATACCATTCCTTTTTTATTGGCACGAAATAATCCCAATCAATACTCAGAAGATTTTTTCCCATAAAAACCACCTCATTAAACCCAAGCAGTTATTTAATGAAGCATTTTTACATGGTAAAAATCTCAGGTAATGAAAGGTTTTCTTACATTTTACAATAACATCGCGTTCCGGGCAACACGCCCAAGCAAGCTCGTTGCTTCATCTTTACGTTGAACAATTTATGGAAGGTTCTTCGCTAGAACAGACTCTTTTTGCCCTTAATTTTTTTAAAAGCCAGCGCCGCCACAATCAGGTTCAGGGCTGAAGCAACGCTTAAAAACGGCATAATACCCACCGCGGCGCCCATACCACCCACGGGCAGCATGGTAAAGGAAGAAACCACGCCGTTTAAAATAACGCCGGCGATAACGGCAGGAACCAGGCCAAACCTAAGATTTACCCACCGGAAAACCAGCGCCCAAAGGGCCATCAGCCCGGCAACCAGCAAATGCATGGGCAAAGTCAGGGGAAATCCAGCCACGGCTGCAGTTAATAAATGGCCTATACTGATTACCAGTGCGCCCTCAATTCCTCCGACAGCCAGCGCCACAAAATACCCGGGAGCAGAATCCATACCGATGCTCCCGACAGGGCTTGGGATTTTAATTAATGCTCCGACAAAACTCAGAGCTATAAATACGCCTATCACAGCAATTTTTTTGACTGTCCATACTGAATGTCGAGATTCCTTTTCTTTTATTAAAATGTTCATAATATATTTCCTCCTTTTCTCATTGTATCTTAAATTTCCCCTATTTTCATCATAGGTGTCGGTGAAAAATCAGGCAGGGAAGTCCCTGGTACACAGCTAAATATCAGACAAGTTGCCGGTCCCCCTGATTTGTTGATGTCAACGGGGGCATCCGGGGCCGGTTTAAATTGACCCGATACAGTCCTGGCCAATAACTCCGCTTCTCTCCGGATACCCTGTGAACCTACCGGAATAATGTCATGAATACCCGAAACTGCCAATAAGCCGAGAATATGTTTTCCCTGTACAATTTCTGGGTCGTCATCATCCTTCACTTCATCACCAACTTTGGGAATTCCCAGGCAATATATCCAGTCCCCTGGCTTTGAGGTAGTTATCCGCAGTTTTGATTCCCCGGCCACACCTAAGACAGTGATACCCAGACCGGTCTGCCTGGTAGTAATGTTTTTTTCAGTACTTATAGCCAGCGGTAAATCAGGTAAACCACAGACTTGCAGTTCATCTCTGATTCCTGCAAGAATTTCTTCCCCTGCCGGCCGGGGCTCATTACAGACAGTTGCCGTGATCATCCGTGGAACGGCGCCCGTTGCCAGGACTTCCATCAACGCTACCCGGGCAGTATACCTGCCTACTATATAATTGGGGACCTTTACAACATCCAACTCTTTGGGGCCGATGCCGCCACAGGAGTCGCATGCCACCACCAGATACTGCCCGTTATCCAGCGATGTGACTTCCACGTCCCTGCCCCTGTAACCCATGTATATACCTCCTTTCATCGATGAAATGAGCTATATAAAATACCATTACAAAATACCATTGTATTTTAAAAGAGAAAAAGTCCATGACATACTGCTTCCAACAAGCAAATACGTCATGAACTTTACCATCATTCATGGCTTCGCATACCATAGGCAGGTCTCCTGGCTCAAAATCATCGGTCTAACACGCCTTCCCGGTTACCCAGTGGCTTAATGTGCGACCTCCTTTTCACAGTGGCGGGACCGCTCGGGACTTACACCCGATTCCCTATTCTCCCCTATAACGGGGCACCTACAGCATTAACAATAGCGATTATTTGTTTTCAACACTATAATTATTTTACAGCACCAAGTTTCTATTGACAAGGTAATATCTTGCGAAAACATGTTGTAACTGCCTGGCCGCTGCATAGTGAAGTAACCGTTGCCTTAGCTGAGTGCCGCTGTAACGGTGAAACCGGCCTATTGAAAGGGTGGG
>NZ_JBSQAT010000023.1:0-31918 GCF_059412445.1 Thermincola sp. GK-1 | reverse complement strand
TGCTTAAACACACAAACACGGAAAGGAGGATAACTTACAAAATTTTTTTCGTGTCTTGACAAAGGGGAGCATTATATAGAACAAAAGTAAGTAACTTTCTCTTCCGAGCCATAAAAAACAACCTCCTTTTAAAAACTAAAGCTGAATTTTTCCACATTCTTGTTCATAAGCATCAAACCCAAGACCAATTCCTATGTTACACAAATGTTTTTTAACCATATCGGGTGTATAAGAATGGTTTTGCTCCAATAGCAAAGCGGTCGCTCCTGCTACCATAGAAGTTGCCATAGATGTCCCTGACATGGTAACATAGTAATCAGTAATAGTGGTTTGCGCAGGTTTACCTTGGGTAGTTGCTTGAGAGGCTTTCCCTGGTTTACCTCCCGAACCACTATTTTTCTTGGGCAAATACGACGTGTCTGAAGCTAGAGACGTTATATTTACCCCCGGTGCCACCAAATCAGGTTTGCTTAAACCGTCAATGGTCGGCCCCCTGCTTGAAAATCCGGCAATAACATCATCCGCTGTGTCAACTGTTTCCCTATCATCTACAGCACCCACTGTGATTATATGCGGGTTGATGCCGGGAGTGTTTATTGTCCCTGCCGCCGGTCCGTTATTTCCTGCGGCTGCCACTACCACCAGTCCCGCGTCCCAGGCCGCGCCCGCCGCTTGGCTCAGGGGATCGGTAGCATAAGATTGCGTTGCCGGAGCGCCGAACGATAGGTTCAATACTCTGATATTATAAGCAGTCTTGTTTTGCACAACCCACTGTATTCCGGCGATTACGTCACTTGAACGGCCGCCGCCGGTATTGTCCAGAACCTTGACCCCCACCAGGTTGGCTTCGGGGGCTACTCCTTTGTATTGGCCGTTGGACATTTTCCCGTTGCCCGCAAAAATTCCCGCCACATGTGTGCCGTGACCGTAGTCATCGTAAGGTGATGTTTTTTTGTTAACGAAATCCTTAAAACCAATGATACGGTTGATTGGCTCGGTTAGATCGGGATGCGGGTAAATTCCAGTATCGATAACAGCTACAGTAATACCTTCCTTTGCCTGTATACCCCGCAGCCCAGGCGGCCGGAGCGTTAATTGCAGATACCGCAGTCTTTCTTAAATTAAGCCTCATTTTCTGGCCACCAAAACGGAGGATTTTTCATTTTCATAAAAGCCATATCCTCAAACAACGCCGCCTGAAGTGGTGGAAAAGATTTTGGCTTTAAGCATGGTTTATCTTCAGGCGGTTGTTGACACCTTTGGCAGTTATGCATTCGGCTTTCTGCATACCGGAAAACTACCTGAGTGTGCTGTGGCAGTTTTGCATAACGATGTAATTCCTTTCTACCGGGAACGTGGTCTCTCCATATCTGCAATTATTACCGACAATGGGCGGGAGTACAACGGAACAGAGACTCATCCCTACGAACTGTATCTGGCTTTAAATGACATAGAACACCGCCGAGCTAAAGTGCGCCGGCCCCTGACAAACGGATTCGTGGAGAGATTCAACAGGACGGTATTGGATGAGTTTTTCCGCAAAGCATTCCGTGAAAAATTCTTTGATAACATCGACGCACTTCAGGCTGATCTGGATAACTGGCTGCATCATTACAATACCAAAAGGCCCCACAGAGGTTACCGGAATATGGGCAAACGCCCCATAGAAACCATAACCGTATATCTGGAAAAAATGGAATCAAAGTCAGCTTAGAGTGTAAGGTTAGAAGCCTAGTTGTACACTTCAAGGCATTCTGGACATCTTCGGCGCTCTTGAGGTTATTCTCCTTAATGAACTCCCGAATCAGATTCTTGTCATACTTTCTCTCTTTCTTCATAATGCAATCCATCCTTTCCTTTTCATTTTATCAGGAATTATATTGGGAAAGGATAAAAGCACAATTCATTTTATACACTCGCAGACTTCTTAAACCAACTGTTGTATAACTACTGTTTGTGTTTCTTGCCCAAAAACGAATAAACTTTCTACGGTTGTAGAATAACTGGTAATTTTACTATTGGCCTCCTTCAAGTATAATAAAATTACCTGCGTCTTTTTGTCCTATATTAAAAATCATTCAATGGTTGGATTCATTTTTAACCATACCATTTTGAAGATTACCTCATAAAACAGAATAGCAAAAATTGCATAAAAAATAATGGCTGCTGTTAAACACAAATAACAAAAGTTTTTAGCCCCATAAAATTGAGCCACTTGCAGAAAAGAAGCAAAACTTGCACATAATGTGGCTAAGATAAATGCAATATATTTCAAAATACTTATATTAGAATAAACATACCCGAGAACTGCCAATGTAAGAGAGGCACCAACCCCTACTAAAGCCACAGTTACACTATTTATTGGAAGAAAAGGCACATGAGTACATGATGGACAACCTTTTAAGGAATATTTAACCCATGCCGTATAACTTAATAGAACAGTATTCACAATGGATAGAATGGTTATTTTGTTTATTCTATTTCCATCTAAATTCATCCTCTCTTTTTATAAGTTGTAGATGTATTCTTAAAATCTTATTCCTTTTTCTTACAACGCGGAACGATAATTTGGGGGGCACCTAGCCATTCGCCTAAAGTCTTCCATATACCAACATACTTTTTTGGCTTTCTCTCTTTTATTTTTTTAATCCTTCTATGTTTGCTTCTTTAATACTATTTAGTTTATTTCTTTTTTTTACAAAAACTATTATTAATAATATTAGTATTATTGCGTTTAATAGATAAAAAATAATTCTTTCTTGTACATGAACATTTAGAGATGCTTTAAAAAAAAGAACTGTAGACATCAGAAAGTCAACCACTGAAATTATTGTTAGCCATTTTAAGATCGATATTCGATGAGCATAATAGATGCTCCAACGTATAATTATTACTACTCCTAAAATAATAGAAGACATTCCTATGAATAAATACGGCAATTCCAACGAATGTTTATTTATCGCCGCCAACCCTAGACCTAGTCCACCAGATATTAAGCCTGCATCTACCGAATCCAATATTTTTGCATATGGTGCATCTTTATTATTCACTCATGGTCAACTCCCCTTTAATAAGGTAATATTGGCTTACATGCCAACCAAGCAGAAGATGGCCAGCCCTCTCAAATTTTCAAGAACACCAGGCTAGGCCTAACTGTCGTTCTGTTTCCGAGGCTTTTCGTCTGGTGGTGCTCCCATTATGTAGCCAGGTAATCAAGCAACGGCAACGGCTAAAGGAATTTTACCTCCAGCCGCGTCCGTCATTGGCTTTTTAAGCCTTTTCGTCCCTTAAGTACAGAGTCCGTTAGACCAGAAGTAATTGCACATCGCGTCACATGTAACGTATACCGGGGGAGCTTCGACAAAAATCAGACATCCCGTGCCGCATGCCAATATTCCGCCAAATGAACAAACCCATGAGTACCAATTAATTAACGCGGTAACTGATCCAGGGTCATTTTTTTTCATAAACTCGTCTAAACTCTGTTTAAAATTTTCATTAAACTTATTGATTTCTTTGAAAGAAACACTTTTTATTGCACCATTATTTAAAAAATCCTTAACACTTACGCTATCTCCACCATCATATTTAACGGTTTTTAGCATTAAAACTTCATCAGTATTACCGTTAATGGCTGCATATAAAATTGTATTATTCATTGGTTCTTTAAAAGCTCCGGATACGTAAACATAATTATAGGGTTTTACTTTTGTAACTTTATACACCGAAAGCTCTTCACTTAAATTGCTTAGTCATTGAGACTGAAATAAGCCCAGATATCTTTGCGCTTCATCTCCTGCCACTAACTCAGTACTAAGTCCCATTTTTTTAGCATACTCAACAGCTTTCGAATTTATGTCATTTTTGCATGAAGGACAGCCCTGAGAGAATTTTTCTGCAGAAAGGAAGACACTTTTAGAAAATAAATTGGACGCAGCAGCAGCAAAGCCTACTGTCCCTGGTGCTGCTAGAAAAACAACACTCAGTATAACCGCAATAACCCGTTTCCAAGAATTATCAAACATCTTAATCATTCTAAATCCCCCTTAAGTTTATTTTTCCTTTGATTTGGTATTAATGTGAGGATCGCCAATGTAAGCTGATTAATTGGTAAACCGATGACAGCAATATTACAGGCTTACATGTTGAATATTGCTTGAGTCCGACAAAATAAACTGAAAAAACAACGGTTGAGGCTTATTGCAACAGCCAAGAGTTTTACCAACGATTCAAGTTCTTAATTCCACACAAGTCAATAAGTTTAAATGGTTTTCATTTCCCCCGCCCCCTGCTCATTCGGCGTAAATCCCAAGTTTACAGCAGCATACATCATCTGCCTTTTCACCTCATCCGGTGTCCAATTTGGGTTCTGCTGCAGAAGCAGAGCGGCGGTTCCTGCCACCATCGGGGTTGCCATAGATGTCCCCGACATGGTAACATAATAATTGGAGATAGTGGTTTGCGCAGGTTTACCTTGGGTAGTTGCTTCTGACGTTCTCCCTGGTTTGCCTCCCGGACCACTATTCTTTTTGGGTAAATACGACGTATCTGCTGCCAGTGACGTTATATTTACCCCCGGTGCCACCAAATCAGGTTTTGTTAAACCGTCAATGGTTGGTCCCCGGCTTGAAAACCCGGCAATAACATCATCCAAAGTCTCAACTGTCTCTCTGTCATCCACAGCTCCTACCGTAATGATATGCGGGTTGATGCCGGGAGTGTTTATTGTCCCTGCCGACGGACCGTTATTTCCTGCTGCTGCCACTACCACCAGCCCTGCATTCCAGGCCGCTTCTACCGCCTGGCTCAATGGGTCAGTTGTATAAGACTCTGTGGCCGGAGCATTAATCGCTGCAGTTGCCGTATCTAAACAGGTATGAACTTCGGAGTCGTAGGAGACTCGGGTTACCTCTTCATCTTTAGCAAATTCTTCTACTGCAGAAACAGGCAGTTCAGCAGCAAATCCTTTTATCAGGGGTAGGTCATGTTTTACTTTACCGCCGCATTTCCGGATAAAGTCTTTATGCCTTTCTTTCAAACCTTGCTTAGTTTGGACAATTACCGGAACTGTTGAATCGGATATGATTTTAATCTTACCTTTTAAATCAGCGCTTATCTTTTCGTGGGCAGCAAATGATGTTGTGGAGAAAGGAACCAGGGAAAAAAGAAAAACCGAGACAAGGATAAATGTTATTGCCTTTCTTAAGTTTGGCCTCATATTTCACCCCCTTTCCGTACCTCCTTGAATACCTCCTACTCCTCCATCATCTTCGGCTGGTACCAGTATAACCAGCATGCCGTATTAACTCCGGTGGCTGCTACAAACAACAGTACCGCCGAAGCAAAACGTAAAATCATCGTCTTTGGCAGCCTGAACATCTGGTCCACCTCCCAATTCACTTTTTCTTAGTTTTTTATATCAAATTTTATTGGTGTTTTCTACCAATATTACATGAACGGGTCATAATAGGCCTTGAATGGGTAATTGTTAAGAATTTTGCCTCTTTTTTAACCATAAAAAATAACCGTATTAGAAACGGCTATTTTTAATTCATCGAATTATATTTAAATTTCTCGCGTAATTCTTTTTCTTTTTCCCGGCTCAACAAAACTTTATCTCCGGTTTTTAATATATCTGCCCATAGTAGAGTACTCATCTTCTTTAGTTCATCAAAATCACCAAAAATCTTCCACCCATTAGTCTGTATAATTGTATTCATTTATAAATAAGTGAACTAGATTGTATTCATAAGCCTTGTTTAAGTTACCCATTGATTTAAAATAAAGCGCATAATAACGTACGCATAAAAATTCAAGCTATTCTATGAAAACTGAAGAAATTCGCCATTTTATATGTCTATTTTTCGGTAGAAACCATCTAATCATGTTTATTTTTTTCTATAATTTTTAATAAAGCCTCGGCATCAAGGTTGTTTGCGGTAGCACCAGCCCAGTAATATTTCTCTTTTGTCAGCCAATGTTTATAGCCTAAATAAGCATCTAAATTCTTTTCATATATCTCCACCATGAACCCGTCTGTCTCAATCACAAAATTACCTTCCTGATCTCTGGGGCTACCTTCCCACCCCTGTTCTCCCAGGGTCATCTCTTTCTGTTTTAAGCTGACTTTATGCTTTTTTTCCCATTGCGCAAGTATTATTACAGTATCTTTCAACGCTATTGAATCCATTTGATTCTCAAAACCAGCGGGACGCCATGTTCGGTTTCCGCCGACTCCATCGGTTATGTTTCTTGTTAAGCGGGTAATTTCTTCTGATAGGTTTTTAAACCTTGGGTCATTTTTTTAAGATCAATTCTTTTCCCAACGACATAAAGAGTTATGTGGTCAGGCGGGGGTGGAATAAATTTATTCTTTGATGCTGAATCTTTACTGGAAGATGTCACAGAACAACCCAGAAAGCTCATCAGTGCAGCCGATAATATAATTACAAACAAAACTTTAACTTCAAATTTTCTCAAAAGAATCCCTCCATAGGAAATCGACCCCAATAATAAATAGTCAGTGAGTAATACCGTCTATGATTTACTCAACGCTGCGGCTTCTAGCTCTTGTATGTAACCCTATTTTATGATATTATTTCTTTTTTCCCTCATTAGAAGGAGACTCGCTTAACCATTCGCCAATAGTTTTCCAGAAGCCTTTATATTTTTCCGGCTTTTTATGTTTCAGGTAATAAGGGTACCGAAAAACACCACCGACAAACGATATCCAGATAAGTACTGTAATTACACCGAACGGAATATTTTGAGTACCCATTATGATTGCTTCAAAAATTCCGATCGCTGAAAACATAATTATTCCCGAAACAGCTCCAGACTTATTTTTAAAAAAGGCTCTTATCCACAACCATAATTCCAAATGACGTTTAGGATCATAATCACGAATATGAAAAGGATACAGAAGAAGAAATGCTACTAAGAATGTTAAACAAAAGTTAACAAGCAAATGAGACAGTAATATACTCATCAAAGCATTACCACCTACTTAATCTATAAATTATTACAATGCCTGCCTGGCTGTTTACAATTTGCAATTTCGTTTAAGCCTTTGTTGTCAGCGTTTACCCACGATGTACATTTAAAGTTATTGCATTATATGTGTGAAGTCAGATTGAATATGTCAATCCGTGAGCATCCGAGTTAATCTCTAATCGAGTAGAAGGGGGTGATTAACCCCCGCCTGGTACTTTCTCCCCAAGCCCTTCAGACTCTACTTCGCAGTGGACGCCCTAGCCTCTGATGCTACTGCATCAGCCCTGAGGCATTACCTCCAGGTTCGGATATGAGCCCTCCAGTCAGGGACTCAGTGGGACTTTAACCCACCTGATGAGCGTGCTGCCACGTACGCACTAAGTCCTCTGCTGACTCTTGCCGGTTCAGCCGTGAATCTCTGCACAAGTTACCAATGAAATTGGCGTTTTCGGCAGGTCTCCCCGGGTAAGAACGCTGTCTTTTCCTCTATCTACCCGCCACATTTACTCTCGGCAGCCTTCGGTAGCAAGGACTTTGCTTTGAATGGCAAGCTCATCCAACTGCCGCTAGCCTTTTATGTGGCTTTTGTTTATCGGGCCGGAGGTTTGCCGCTGACTTCCTTCAGATTCCGTCTCGCAACGGACACCCTTGTCTTAAGCTACGGCTACTGCTACCTTCACCGGTCGGGACTTCCACCCTAGAGACAACGCCCATGCTGGGCGCACCATGAGGATAGGAGACTGGAGCATGTTGTCTCGCTCCAGCCTCCTATCCACAGGGTATAAGTAATTATTTTGCACTCGAACTAACTTTTGTATCTCTTTTCGCGTCAGTCATTCCTATCAGAGAGAGCATATTAAGGACAATAGCCTTCGTAAGTGCAGAATGAGTTGCAGTCAACATTAGTGCCATATGTACAGACTAACCCCCATAGAATGGCACAGATATAACCGCGCATATTCCAATTGCAGGACCACATGCTGCTGCACAGAAAAACAACCCACCAATACTACAATTCAGGGTTCCAAGTATATAGTTACACCAAGTTTTACATTCAGAACAACTAGACGAGCTAGATGCGGTCACTTCCCCTTGCACTTCCGTTGCATTAGATGGCACGAAAGGACCTTCCCGCCAGGTGATTTTCGGTGTTTTGTTGACTACGTCTATCGTTGCTGCATGGTAAACTTTGCCCTTGTCTACGTCATATGCTTCAATTTTCTGTTTTCCGTTAATGCTTTGAATGATGCCAGCGCCCGTTTTTATTTTTCCTTGGCTTTCAAAGTAATAAAGTTGAACTTCTTTATCTGGTTCTTTATCTGCCTTGAAAGTGAGAATCAAAACCCTTCCTTGTTTACCATCGTACTCCCAATTTGCAGCAACTGAGTTAGAAACGTTCTGCTTATTTACCGAGAGTTCGCTTAAAAGAACTTTCACATTTTCATCGTTAAGTGCTTGTTGGATTAATTGATTGTTTTCTGACTTCCCCTCAAATTCAATTTTTCTTTAATCTGATAAAAAATGTTTAGGCACATTAAAACAAAGATTAAATAAAACAAGACATCTGTCATAAGACAAGGCCAGCAGATACTGTGTTTTATTTGCCTTGTCATCAAAAAAGAAGCAATGGCGGCTGAAATGCCTGAGATACCCAGACTTACATATTGAAAAAAACGAACTCTTTGAGAAATGAAAAAACTTATGGCGATAACTACAGATCCAATTAATGCAAGAATTGCTAACGCTAGCGACGTAATTGGTAAACCCAGAGTAGCAAAGTTACATGATACACAAGTCTCATTTCATTTGAGCCAAATATCGAACAAAGAAACAACAATGGTAACGGCGAGACTGTAAAATATTTTGTGTAAACCCCCTGAACATAATATAATTTTTTCAAGGGGGAGTTAGTAAATGGATTTTTTTATAGATGACCAAATCAGGCAGTTGATTAAGGCACGTAATCTTAAAACCGCTGCAGATGTTCAGAACATGCTTAAAGAGATGTTTGGTAAAACCCTGTAGCAAATGCTTGAAGCCGAACTTGAAAATGAACTGGGCTATTCAAAATATAACACCAAAGATAAAAAGACTTCAAATTCCAGAAACGGCTACAGTACCAAGAAAATCAGGTCTGATTTGGGCGAAATTGAGCTGAATATTCCCAGGGACCGTAACGGTGAATTTGAACCCGTAGTGGTTAAAAAACACCAAAGAGACGTTTCGGGGATTGAAGAACAAATCATCTCTATGTATGCCAAAGGGATGACCGTAAGAGATATCCAGGATCATTTGCATAATATTTATGGCATTGAGGCGTCTCCAACCTTAATTTCCAATATTACTGATAAACTTTTACCGGTCATTCGCGAATGGCAGAACCGCCCTCTACAGGAAATTTATACAGTAGTTTTCCTTGATGCAATTCATTACAAGGTCCGGTTAGAAGGCCAGGTCGTTAACAAAGCGGCTTACATGGTCATTGGCATAGACATTGAAGGCAAAAAAGACGTTCTTGGCATATGGATCGGCGAAAACGAGAGCGCAAAATTTTGGCTTAATGTACTTAATGAACTCAGAAACCGCGGGGTTCAGGATATACTTATCATGAGCGTGGACAATCTTACCGGTATTTCCGATGCTATTGCCGCGTGTTTCCCTGAAACCGAAATTCAGAAATGCATAGTCCACCAAATCAGGAACTCAACAAGATACGTCTCATACAAAGATCTCAAACAGTTTACTGCTGATTTGAAGCCGGTTTATAAGGCCGCTACTGAAGAAGAAGGTTTAATGATGCTGGATGAGTTCGAAAATAAATGGGGCTCTAAGTACCCGTTGGCAATAAAATCATGGCGCAAGAACTGGCACGAGATAGCCACTTTCTTCAAGTACCCGCCGGAAATACGAAAAATAATATATACAACTAACATAATCGAAGGTTACCACCGGCAGTTGCGCAAAGTAACTAAATCAAAAAGCATTTTCCCCAACGATGAGGCACTGCTAAAAATGCTTTACCTGGCAACGAAGGATGTCATCCGGAAGTGGACAACCCGAATCCAGAACTGGGGTACAATTTTGGCCCAATTTTCCATATATTTTGAAGAACGATTAGCTGGTTATCTTAAATAGGGGTTATACGGGTTTACACAAAATTCTTGACAGGCCCAAACTGCTTGGGTCTTTTCAGAAACATTATACTTTTACTCAGTCTGTTTTTTAAAAGAAGCTTCAATTAATTTCTCAACTGCAGGATTAACACCACGCGTTTTATAAACTGTAATCAATTTTGTATTATTGTAAAAAACTATTGAGGTCTCTTTACCCTTAGGAATTAACACAAAAACATTTGCTTTTATATTATCGTTACCGATTCTTTTATTTTGATAATTTAGGAAGTGAAATTGGATTCCTTTTATATTGGCACCAGACACTACAGTTTGAAAATCAAACCCTGATACATCTTTGATTGAACCATCAATGTTGGTTATTGCTTGATTAAGTATAGCGAAAGCCTCTTTTTCTAATTCAAAAGGCATTCTAGTTATAGTTCCTGTTCCGTCTGTTACTACTATTTTGTCTTTTGATTCCGATGTGTCGCTAGTGAAACAACCAGCTAATAAAACTAATGATATTAATAAAATAAAGATAAAACCAAATTGAGTCAATCTTAATCGGATATTGTCCATAACCAATTCATCCTCTCAAGTTTTATAAGGGGCACTGACTATAGTGCCCCTGTCCAAACTGTTTAGTTTATTACCCAGGAAACGTAATTTTCTAAAGGCTTAGGGTAGCCCGCCGGTATGTAGGGATATTAAAGCAGCAAAAAACAGAAGAATTTATACCCTTATCAGCTGACTTGGGTGAACAAACCCAGGTTGACTGGGATTAGAGCAAAAGTGTACTTAGATGGCAAATTTACAGGATTAAGGCCAGCACCTTTCGTTATTGGGTTAAGAAACTGGATACAGATTTAAATCAAAGGATTATTTTTTTTTGGAATTTAATTTAAATAGAATAATTGTCAGAGTAACAAATAAGAATAAAAAAACTATCTTCTGAGGGGATAAAATAAAGCTCATTAAGAACAACACTCCATTCTATATAAGGTATGGCTCGTAGCCGATTTGCCTGACACATGGGTTTATCAGCACTAAAATAACCAGCGTCTGCAGTAAACTTTTTCTGGTACCCGATATCCATAATCCGACTCCGAGTCGTTAAAATTAATTTATCTTTTTCCGGTGTAGCCTCTTGGAATCTCACTATAGCTGTGAGATGTAAAGATTACATGAATTACCAAAGTTTAACCAAGCATTTTCCCACTCTCTAAGTCTTTTAGTATTTTTGTTGATAATAAAAGTGAAACTATAAATAGAATTAAAACTAAAGTTATGCTTATCGTCCAGAATAAAGTAGTATTTGTAATTACTTTTTTAATACTAATATGTAAGCCAAAAATTTTTAATAAATAAGGAATCGATATAGGGATCGCCATAAATGCCATGATGAAGTATCTACTCCTGGCAGTTCCATATTTATATGAAACCGGTATAACTACTGCATTATACAATAGTACGATAGTGAAACATAAAAAGGTATATATAATGATCGTATTAATATTTATTGCAAAAAGATTTCTCCCAATTGTATTCCCTAATACTAATACAATTAGGGATGATAAAATTGCCAGTAACAATGTTACTATATATTTACTTGCAGCCTCATGAAAAGCGGGAATTGGCATTGCCGTTACATTTTTCCTCCATTTAACGTTTTCATCTAATGACATAGTAGTTGTAACCTGTAGGGCAAAGGTTAACGCGATTACAAGAGTTAATATTGGTGCAAAGAACTGCGGATTTTGTGCAACAACAAAAGATGGGGCTATTATTCCAAAAACATACGCGGGACTGACGCTTTTAAGAATAAGCAGTAAATCTTTTTTAACTAACCCTATCATGGACTAACTCTCCTTTTATATATAACAACATAATGTCGTCAATTGTGGGAATGCTACACCTGTTCTTAAAATGATCTGAATCATTCTTTATTAATAACAAATATTCATCTTCTCGGCAGTAGGTAATAAAAATATCTTTTTTGTTTACAGTTTGGTATTCATCCTTTGAACACTTTAATAATAGGTAGTCTTTTTTGAGTTTTTGGAGAGGTTCATAAAAAATAAGTTTACCATTATGAATAAAAGCAATATCATCTGCAATCTTATCTAAATCACTGGTAATATGTGTTGAAAAGAATACTGTTGTTTGTCTTTGACGTGCATAATCCTTTAGTAACAATAAAATGTCATCACGAACAATAGGGTCAAGTCCCGATGTCACTTCATCCAAAATCAAAAGTGAAGGTCTGTGAGACATTGCCACTGCCAACATTAATTTGTTTTTCATGCCTTTTGACATTTCTGAAATTTTTTTCAGAGGATTTACCCCGAGATTTGTGAGTAATGAATCGAATTCTGCATCATCCCATTTTGTATATATACAACGCATGATACTTTTAATATTTTTTGCATTTAGACAATAGTGAAAACAACATTCATCTACAAAAAAACCAATATCTTGTTTAATCCTATATTCCTTTTCAACGTTGTCCTCTCCAAAAATTTTGATATTACCGGTATCTTTTTTTAATTGATTTAATATTAGACTTATAAGTGTTGTTTTTCCCGCGCCATTTTCTCCTACAAGCCCAACTATGCGGCCCTTCGGAATTTGCATATTTATATTGTCTAAGGTGAAACCTGGGTATCTTTTAGTTAAATTATAAATCTCAAGAGAATAGTTCATAATTAATTCTCCTAACCTCTCTGACTTTATTGAAATTTTCTTCATACATTAGGCAGGCTTGAATATGAAAAACCTCACATTTTCACTTTTTCAATTTGATTGTTTGGATAATACAGTGGGAATCTTTCTTGAACAATGGGATGAATCTTTTGATACCATTTACACCGTCTACCCGTCTCAATCAATTTTCTTGCCCCCAAGATACCTCTTAATAAACAATTTGAACAAAAAGCCTTTTGTTCACAGTCTTTACAATCGTCATTTTCTATCATAGGAAGTTCAATTTCTCTAAACTTTTCTAAAAATTCTTTATTATTATCAAATAATTCTTTTATTGGATGAGTGATCACATTGCCCATTTTTAAATCAAAATATTCCCCACTATCCATATTACATAATTTAATATCACCGTTTACCTTAATACTAACTTGAGAGCAAATAGCTCCGCAGTTTTTTCTTGTAGCATCGTACATATCTGTTATATCCTGAATAAATTTAGGATGCCTTTCAATGACCAACTCTTGTTGTTTTTTAAACTCCATTAAAGTCTCTTCATTTTGAAAAAATAAATCAGCATCATCTGCTTTTGCACGTCCTAATGCAACAACAACGGAAGGTGCATATTTAATAGCGCCATGGTTATATGCCCATTCACCTATTTCTGCAAGTTCATGAACATTTCCGGGCGTAAATATAGCGCAAACACGAACACGTACTCCATTACTTATTAATAAATCTATATTATTTTTCACCTTTTGTAAATTATTTTTAGACCCCGTAAACCAATCGTAATATTTTGCATTTAAACTATGCAAATCAATTTGAACATATATTCTATGCTTATTATTTATAATTGTATCTAAGAGTTTTTGACTAAAATATATCCCATTTGTTAAGATCATAACAGTAGATATCCCGACTTCGAAAGCTTTTTCTATAGCCTCAGAGGTATATGGATACATTGTGGGTTCGCCACCAGTTAATTCTAATATCGATATTCCTATTTCACCCAACGATTCGATAATACTATAAAGATCTTTTAGAGGTATCATCTTTTTATTCTTCGCACTATACCCACCATAACAGTGTTTACAGCGCACATTACACTTGTTCGTCAATTCAATGTTAGCTACTGATGGGTAATAATTTTCATAACTAGATATAATAACATCTTGGATAATAGGTTCTGATTGCTCCTTTATTGAATAACCATATTGTTTTGTCATTTGATTCATAAACGGTTTAACTTTTCTTTCGATTGATGAAAATGATTCCGAATATTTATCAGCGAGACTTTGTATAATCTCATCATATGTTTTTAATCCATTAAATAGAGATATTATTTCAACTGCAGTTTCATTTAATTTAAATTGTTTATGATCCAACACAGGTGAATTTAAGAAATACATTTTTGTGGTTTTTGTTTTAATTTCTTTGATTCTTAATTCTGGATATATATATAAATAATTTTTCATACTTTTTCCCTCCTATATATTAGAATCTCCCCACCGCTTACGGTAAGGGAGATTCATTTCATTTTTTGAAAGGTTACCATTAATTATTAACGTAAATGTCATTATACGGATACGCCAGCAACTACACCTATTACGCCGATTGCAGCAGGTGAAAGTCCACATGTACCACAGGAAACGCAGGATAAACAAGCCCAACATCCAATGTCAGCTGGAGCCACTGTCGGATTGTTCATTATTTTCACCTCCTTTCTAAATAAGTTCGTTCTTGGAAACTCTCAAACCAGTAGTTTCAACCGGTTTCAAACTGGGCATTTATGGTTCACCCCTAAACACCCCCACAACTTCACATTGCGAAAATAAGCGATATAAAGAGAAAGAGTTCTTTTTTTAGCCATTTTTACAGATAATCAGTCTAATCGTTACTTGACAAACCTGCGTTCCGCCACAAAATCGAATTGGAAATAATTTTATCCTCTGGTTTAATTATGAGCTTCTAGTCAACATTAATAAGCGTAACGAGGGTAACCGAATCTGCCCGTTCCTCTGTCGGTTAACGAAAATGGCGCCTATTTACCCCTGGGGCTTACCTATGCTGAATTGGGGTTTTAACCCGGAACGGTACCGGATTATGTGGCTTGTCCTCATTACAAAGACCGCAGCAAGTATTCCAAAACTGGTAAATTGCTCGCCAGGCAAATATGGCTGCGTTTTTAAGACTAAATCAGATTGGGACCCACACTTTTTACTGTTACACCCCGTGGTTCCCGTGCATGGAAAAAAGCTTATGCCTGAAAAAAATTCAGTGGAACTTTCTCTGAAAAGAATTCTGGTCGATTACAAAATAGAGAACGCCAGTACCCGGAGTTAAAAACACTGTTTCGGCGTGCAACCCTAGCCCCAATAAACCAACATCTAGACGCTCAAGTCGTTGTTGTCAAACCAAGTATTCTTTATGAAATTGGCTTAAAGTCGAATAATAACACCGCATAATCGCAAAGTCTACTACATACCGCATAACCGACACGGTTCTTAAAAAACAATTGAGAAATGCGGATTCTTCCCCATTGCCTTTTTTAGCCCGTTAACCGTTTCTATGCTTATCTGCGCTATGTGAAGTTATCAAAGAGCAATGATTAGGAGAAAACTACCAAAACGATCCCAGTTAGTCAGAGACTTTTCCCAGATTCTAGTTTTAAGAGTCGCCTGCGCTTGGAGGTACTCTTTTTTCACTCTTCAATTTTGTTTATTACAGGAATGCTCCTTAAATTATGAAGTATAATTTTTTAGGCTTGATATAAATTTCTACTCCTCCATCATCTTCGGCTGGTACCAATACAACCAGCATGTCGTATTTAACCCGGTTGCCGCAACAAACATCAATATCGTTGAAGCGAATCGTAAAATCATTGTCTTGGGCAGCCTGAACATCTAGCGCACCTCCCCAAAAAGCTTTTCCTAGCTCTTTTATATCAAATTCCACTGGACTTTTCTACCAATGTTACATGAACGGGTCATAATAGGCCTTGAATGGGTAATTGTTAAGAATTTTGCCTCTTTTTTAACCACAAAAAATAACCGTATTAGAAACGGCTATTTTTAATTCATCGAATTATATTTAAATTTCTCGCGTAATTCTTTTCCTTTTTCCCGGCTCAACAAAACTTTATCTCCGGTTTTTAATAAAATCTCAAAAGTGCGTCCAGATGGTATTATCTCCTTTATATATTTCAGATTGACTACATATCCTTTGTGGCACCTGAAAAAATCTTTACTTAAATGCTGTTCCAATTCATGTATGCTGCTTCTAATTAAATATTCGTCCTTTATAGTTTTTATTAAAACCTTGGGAGTATAACTTTCAAAATAAATAATTTCATCAAAATCAGCAAACACTTTGCGCCCCTCAACCTTGATCAATAGCTTTTCGTCGTTCTGCACCCTACTGACCTCTTCCCTGGAAACTTTCTCTTTCAATTTCCTTATCGTCTTCTGTATCCTTTTTTCGTCCAATGGCTTCAAAATATAATCAAAGGAATACAGTTCAAAAGCCTCCAAAGCATAGTCAGGGTAAGCCGTAACAAAAACAAAATTTAACTGCGGGTAAACTTCGGCTAATTCCCTTGCCACTGCAATCCCGTTCATTTCCGGCATATCTATGTCCAGACAAACCACCTGAGGTCTTAACTTTTCCACCATTTTTACAGCTTCTTTACCATCACTGGCTATAGCCACTACTTTTACATCTTCCACTTCCTCAAAAATCTTCTTCAGGTAAACCGCCACATATTGTTCATCATCGGCTATCAGCACCTCTAAAGCCAATCCCCCTACCTCCTTTATTTGGAAAGGCGCAGAATACTGTCAATTCCCCCGATAAACCTATATCCTGCCGGAGTTATGGTAAAAGCCTGCCAAACCAGACCTGTCAATATAGCCAAAACAAACTCCGTAAATACCCCGGCAACCAGAAACAATTCAGCGACAATAAAGAAAACACTGGCGATATATAGGGACAACCTTTTAAACCTGGCTTTTTCCCTTTTCTCCGGTATACGTTTATTTTCTGTATCACCGGGAGCATATTTCCAGACTATAGCAAAAACTACCGGAACAGAGACATAAATCGCTGCTGTGTACACCTGAAAATTAATTACTGCATTCAAGGTCTTCACCACAATTCCAAGCAAAGGAAAAACCAGCGTTCCTCCCATTAAACACCGGTAAAAAGCCCGGCAATGTTCTCCTCCTGATGCCAGGCGAAAAACACCGGCTGTAAATACCAATACCATCGTTTCTTTTAAAACACCCAATAAATATGCCAGTAGCATAACGCTGATTGTTTTGATAACGGCTGCCAGCGCCAATTCCATACCAAATATAATTTTAACTTCTTTTTGCCTGTTCAGGTTTAATTCCCGGGCCAGATAAACGCCCGTCTTTACTGCGATACGGTTAATATTCAACATCTATTATCACCTCTCATCTTTCTTTCGAAAAAAGAATGGTCAACCTCGTACCCCATTCCGGTCTGCTGCAAACAATAATTTCGCCGTGATTTTTTTCGACCACGGATTTTACCGAAGCTAAACCAAATCCCCGCTTGCCATCCTCCCCTTTAGTGGAAAACCCCGGTACAAAAATCTTCTCCTTTATCTCGTCAGCAATGTATCCCTGATTGTGCACCTGAATTACCCATTGCCGGCCGGTATCAAAAATCTTCAGCGTCACTTCTCTGTCTTGTGAATTTAGTACTCTTACGGCTTCGAATGAATTGTCAATTAAATTGCCAAGAACAATGTTAAGCTCTATCGGGTTTAGCCTGATTTTTTCCAAACCGGTTTCAATTTCGATGATAAATGATATATTTTGGGCAGACGCAATACCCTTTTTCACCAAAAGCAAAGCCGATACTTCCGGAATATTAATGCGCAAGGATTCACTGGTTATCTTTACGTCCTCATACAGATTTTCTATATACTTGCCTGCCTTTTCAATCTCCCCTGTTTTCAAAAGAGCATAAACTGCCTGCATGTGATTAACAAAATCGTGTCTCTGAACCCTTATTACTTTTATCAAACCCCGCAAATAATCAATATATTGCTCCTGAACCTGCAACATCCTCTCCTGTTTTACCACCTGTAACAACTTTCGGGTGAAAAAGAACGAAAAGAGTATAATGGCGAAAATTACCCCATTAACGACTGATAACAATCTCTGAGGGGAATCCAATTGAGTGACACCATCTATAACAGTCTGAAAATAAAACTGAATGGAAACCAAAACCAAAACCAGCCCTAAAAGAACCAACGTTACAAATAAACCTTTATTACTCATGATTCTCTACATGCTCCAAATTTTCAAATTCCTGAACATCAAACAGGGTAATTCTTTTACGAAATAAAAAGTAAACTAAAATTGCCATCAGGATAAATTCAGGTATAGGGAAGACGAAACGCCAAAAGGGGTCCTTTAGTACTGCTTTAATAGGTATTCCCGTAACCAGGGATAATATCGGATTTAATATCATTTCACATAAAGTTATTCCAATTACACCTATAGAAGATGCCAGAATAGCATATATGATATTTAGCTTATAAAAACAGGTTACTAACATAACTAAAACAGGAAATTGCAAAATGATATGCAGCCCCGGCGCCAGAGGTAAAGCGCGTACTATATGAGATATTACCGAAGTGATTGCTGCTATAATAATTATTTTGGGAAGCCTTGGCCTTAAACCGGTTAAAACCAAACCAGATGAAATAACAAGTATATTTTCCGGGAAGGACTGAAATAGAATTAAACATAAATTGACAACCATTGCACACCCTCATTCCATGAATAAAAAATCCTATCCCCAAAGGAAATAGGCTTTAATAAAACCGCAACCTGGCAATCATAGCCTCCCCTGGCCGTAGACCCATAGCTTTGCGTCCTTCACTTTCGCGAAGTTTGCCAACTTTTATATGAATTACTATAATTTGAAAAAGATATGTATAATTTAATTTCTCGACAAAACAGCAGTCCTCCTGCAACAATCGTTCGTCTTTTTTTTACTTCATTCGACATAATACTGCTTTTCGGTTGAAAATCATCACCCTCATAATTGTTTTGGATTATAGGAAAGCTGTCCAAAAATGCCCTGCACCCCGTGTTTCAAACACAAGGCGCAGGGCACTTAGACAGCTCTTAGTGTGGGGAGAAAACTTGTGAAAGAGTCCCAGTAGGTTTATTTTTTTCTTGCGATAGTTCTTTTCACGGCGGCAGCAATATCTTTGGCCGTCAGGCCGTATTTCTCCAGCAGTTCAGCCGGGGTGCCCGATTCGCCGAAGGTATCCTTGAGCCCTACCCGCTCCATGGGTATCGGGCAGTTTTCCACTACTACCTCGGCCACGGCGCTGCCCAGGCCGCCGATGACGCTGTGTTCTTCAGCAGTAACGATAGCGCCGGTCTCTTTAGCCGCTTCAATTATAGCCTCCCTGTCAATAGGTTTGATCGTATGCATGTTGATTACTTTTATGTTGATACCTTCATTTTTTAAGATCTCCCATGCTTCCAGGGCCACCCCTGTCATCAGGCCGCAGGCCATAACGGTACAGTCATTTCCGTCTTTTAAGATGGCAGCTTTGCCCGGTTCAAATTTATAGTCCTCACCAAACAACACCGGGACAGCCAACCGGCCCAGCCTGATATAGACAGGCCCTTTTATTTCCAACGCCGCCTGTACGGCCGCTTCCGTTTCCGGCCCATCCGCCGGCACAATGACAGTCATGTTGGGAATGGTGCGCATCAGGGAAATATCCTCCACCGACTGGTGGGAGGCGCCGTCTTCCCCAACGCTGATACCGGCATGGCTGGCGGCAATTTTTACATTTAGGTTGGGATAGGCAACCGAGTTCCTGATTTGTTCAAACGCCCGCCCGGACGCAAAAACGGCAAAAGAACTGACAAAAGGTATTTTCCCGGCTGCTGCCAGACCGGCTGCCGTGGCCACCATGTTCTGCTCCGCTACGCCCATGTCGAAAAAACGGTCAGGAAATTCCCTGGCAAAATCAATGGTCTTGGTGGATTTGGCCAGGTCGGCATCCAGGACCACTATATCTTTATTGATATGGCCCAGTTTTTTCAAAGCTCGTCCGTACGCTTCTCTGGTGGCGATTTTACTCATTTTGTTCTACCTCCCCCTGTAGTTCTGCCAGGGCCTGCTGAACCTGTTCCGCATCAGGTGCCGAACCATGCCAGCCAACTTCGTTTTCCATAAAGGATACTCCTTTGCCCTTTACGGTATTGGCTATAATCATTGCAGGTTTTCCTTTTACCCGGCGCGCTTCCTGAAGGGCTGAGATAATTTGTTTAAAATCATGGCCGTCAATAACTACCACATGCCACCCGAACGCTTGCCATTTATCGGCCACAGGTTCCGGTGACATTACTTCGCAGGTTGGCCCGTCAATCTGCAGACCATTGTGGTCAAGAATACCGACCAGGTTGTCCAGTTTATAATGGGCGGCCGCCATGGCTGCCTCCCATATCTGCCCTTCCTGAATCTCACCGTCACCCAGTAAAGCATAAACCCGGAAATCCTTCCTGTCTATTTTACCGGCCAGGGCCATCCCCACTGCAGTTGATAACCCCTGCCCCAGGGAGCCTGTTGACATTTCCACGCCGGGCAGGTGTTTCATGCTGGGGTGCCCCTGCAGGCGTGAATTGATTTTTCGCAAAGTATGCAACTCATCAACAGGGAAAAAACCTTTTTCCGCCAAAGCAGCATAAAGAACGGGGGCCGCATGCCCTTTACTCAAAACAAAACGGTCCCGGTCCGGCCACTGGGGTTCTTCGGGCCTGATGCGCATTTCATGAAAATAAAGGGTGGTAACAATATCGGCAGCGGACAGAGAGCCTCCGGGATGCCCGGATTTTGCCTCCCCAACCATGCGAATAATATGCTGCCGAATCGTATTAGCCTTGCGGGCCAGCTCCTGCAGTTTGGCTTCATTCATAAAACCGTCACTCCTTTTCCAACTATGCAATGCTTCCCTTGAACCCCTCGCCAAGCACCTCATGCACATCGGTCAATATTACAAAGGCCCGGGGATCAATTTGATGAACTAATTCTTTTAAGCCGGAAATCTCGGCCCGGGTGACCACTGACAGAATGACTTTTTTGTCTGTTCCTGTATAAAAACCTGTTCCATGTAAGGCCGTAGCCCCCCGGTCAAGCTTCTCCAGTATCGCCTGCCCAATCTCTTCGGCATTATCAGATATAATCAGCGCCGCTTTAGCGCTACCGAAACCTTCCTGCACCACGTCAATCACCCGGGCGGTCAGGAAAACAGTCAGTAGGGCGTATAAAGCCAGTTCGGCGTTAAATACATAACCGGCTGCTATGATAACCATGGCATCAATACCGAAAAGTATCAACCCGACACTGGCCCAAACCAGGTACTTATTGACAATCGCCGCAGCCAGGTCAGTGCCGCCCGTGGTTGCCTTATAACGAAAAACTAACCCCAGACCTATGCCAACAGCTATTCCTCCATATATGGAAGCCAGTAACGGCTGGTGTGTGGGCACCGGAACATAAGGAGCCAGCAGGTCAACAGCCACGGACAGGGCAATTGTTCCATACAGGGAACGAACGCCAAACCCGAAACCCAGCGTTTTAATGGCCGTGAGGAAAAGCGGAACATTTATCAACAGCATGGCCATCCCCACCGGCACTCTGAAAAGATAATATAAAAGCGTGGCAATGCCGCTTACACCGCCGGCAGCAATTTTATTAGGCACCAGGAACATATCCAGGCCCAAGGCCATAATTACAACTCCAACGGTGATCCCTATATAATCCCTTACTACCTTTGCAGTCATAAAAAATTCACCTCTGGAAGGAGCAGTAATACTATTCTTCCTCAACTGCAGGCTTTTTAGGCAGGATTGTCCCTTTTTATCCGGCTCTTCAAATAGGCCGCGATAAACTCATCAATTTCTCCGTCCATAACGGCCTGTACGTTGCCGGTTTCAACACCGGTCCGGTGGTCCTTGACCAGGCTGTATGGATGGAAAACATAGGAGCGAATCTGACTGCCCCAGGCAATCTCCTGCTGTTCACCCCGCAATTTGTTCAATTCTTCTTCCTTTTTTTTAATCTCCAGGTCCAAAAGTTTTGCCTGCAGCAACTTCATGGCTTTCAGACGATTGCTGTGCTGGGAACGTTCATTCTGACACTGGACTACAATGCCTGTAGGAATATGTGTAATCCTGACAGCCGAATCAGTCTTGTTGACATGCTGCCCCCCGGCACCACCGGAACGAAAAGTGTCTATACGTAAGTCAGCCGGGTCAATAACAATTTCCGTCTCATCATCTACCTCCGGCAGGACATCCACGGAAGCAAAAGATGTATGCCGCCGTCCGGAAGCATCAAAAGGAGAAATCCGCACCAACCTGTGGACGCCTTTTTCCGATTTCAAGTAACCATAGGCATAAGGCCCTTCAATAGAAATACTGGCACTTTTTATGCCGGCTTCATCTCCAGGCAATAAATCCAAGGTGTCTATTTTATAACCTTTTTCTTCCGCCCACCGCGTATACATCCGCAGGAGCATCTGTACCCAGTCCTGGGCTTCTGTACCACCGGCTCCTGCATGCAGGGAAATGATGGCATTGCCTTTATCGTATTTGTCTCCCAGCAGCAGGGTTAATTCGGCCTGTTCTATATTGTGCCGCAAATGCCTGATATCCCGGGCGACTTCTTTTTCAATTTCGTCCGGGTCGTCATCTTCCATGCCCAATTCCCAGAGGGTATAAACATCATCATACTGCCTTTTCAGGGTATTGTACAACTCGATGGTATCTTTAAGGTCATTGATTTCGCGCATTACTTTCTGCGCTTCCACCGGGTTGTCCCAAAATCCCTGTTCAGCCGTTTTTTCTTCCAGTACGTTTACTGCCCGAACTTTACCGGCTATGTCAAAGAGAAACCCTCAATTCTTCCAAACGTTCAGCCAGTTCAATCAAATCCCGTTTTAAATCCGCTATCAATTTTAACCCTCCAAAATCCTGTTTAATATAGTAACAAAATTAGCTACTATTGACTCTACTTTCCACAATACTTTTTATTATACTTTTTAGACTGTTTTTTGTCAAAAATAACAGGCCTGCTGCAGCCGCCGGCCTAAATTACAAATTTTGGCTTTTTTTCTAGATTGGACCTGGTCCTGGCTTCGTGGAAGTTATCCGCGATGGACCCGCCCATTCCGTATCCCACCCGAAACTCAAATCCTGTCCGCGCTTTGACAGCGTCCGTTATTCTTTTGATTATCAGCCGAATAATGTTTTCGTCCTCAACGTTGGTTATAATCACGAACTCATCGCCTCCTACCAGTCCTACCACATCCCTTTCCCGTTTCCTGTCCTGAACGCGGACAACAGACCTGATGGTATTCAATATCTCCCTTTTTGTCCCCTGCACTTCGTATTCACTGTGCAACTGGACAAATTTGCCAAAGCATTTTAAATCTAACAGGATTACCGTTGCCCCAGCCCTGATTTTTATATTCAGTAGCTTTAACCTGGGATCTTCAGGTCCCGCCACCCCTATGACCAGTTCTTTTACCAGTTCGTCTTCCATTTTCTCCGGCTCTGCCAATAAGTAAATCTTGCCCTGAAACTTCCGCTCAATAGCACACAACTGGTCAAGAACGGCCACTGCCTGGGCCAGGTTGCTGCCTTTGGCCGCATACTGCTCCGGCCGAAAACAAAGTATATCATCACATATCATCGGAGCCAAAGAAAGGGCCAGGGCAATTTTCTTTAACACCTGAGGGTATATTTTTACATGATGATGTAAAGCAATGGCTTCAATAATACCGGATTTTATATTATACGTTTCGGAAATCCGCACACTCTTGACCAGGTGCCGGTGTATGGGCTCTTTATACTCGACCCAGCCGGGAACATGTTTTTTCAGGTTTTTGGGCGGCTTGTTCTTTTTCACGGATTGGGGCTCAAAAAACGAATCATCTATTTCCGGCCCTTTGCCTATGTCGTGAAAAAGCACAGCCGTAATTAAGTCTGCTTTGTCGATACCTAATTCAATAAGGATCTCCTCTCCAATCATTTCTGCAAATTCAGCCATGCGTAAAACATGATGCAGTTGGTTTTCCCCCAATGATATCAAATCCGCCAGTTTAAAAAGCTCCTGTACCTCAAAAAAGCGATTAATCAGTGGAATTAACCGGGGCCGTACCAGAGCCTTAACAACGCACATCAACAGGTCACGTTCACAGTAAGGCCTGTCGCAATCGCCGTTTCCCCGGCACCCGTTTTTCTCTCCTTGATACATTAATTTCAACTGCATAAAACTCCCTCTTTCCAAAATCCCCCACCATTGGCTGTATTAATATAATTAGTCGATTCCTTGTTTTTTCCTGCTTAATTAAGCAAAAAAGGATGCCGGAATAGGGCATCCTTGGTTAGTATAAGTAAAACTGGCTCATGGACTGCTATTATTGCTTTTTTGTGATTCCATGCTGTTACCGGTCCCCTGTACATTTTCGCCCTGGGACTGGGCATTTTTGTCGCCATTGGGCTCCGCCAGGTTCAGTACAGTACGTAACACCACAATATCAACGCGTCTGTTCATGGCCCGGTTGGCTTCACTGGTATTAGGCACCAGCGGCCTGTATTCCCCGTATCCTGTCGCCGACAGGCGCTTCGGGTCAAAGCCCACCCGGTCTATCAAAAATTTCACCACATTGGTGGCCCTGGCCGTGGAAAGTTCCCAGTTGGAAGGAAACTTGGCCGTCCTGATGGGCAGGTCACAGGTATGTCCTTCAATCCTGAGGTTATTGGGCATGTTTTTTAACACCTGGCCAATTTTTATCAGCACTTCCTGGGCCCGTGGATTGATTTCCGCCGAACCCATAGCAAAGAACATGGTTTCTTTAAGGCTGATGACAAGCCCGCGTTCCTCGTAGGCAACCACAACTTTCCCGCCCAGGTTTTGGCCCTTTATATAGGCGTCTAACTGTTCCTTCGCCTTTTGCATTTCTTCCATTTCCTTTTTCTGGGTGCCTTCAGACTGTCCGGGGATTACCAACGGGCCGGGGGCCTCGCCGATAAAGTAACCGCTGTTCTGCCCGACCAACGCCCTGCTCAGGGAGGAAGACAACTGGGCAAACTTCTTGGCATTAACGTTGCTGATAGTGTACATGACGATAAAAAATATCATTAATAATGTGATTAAGTCAGCATATGTAATCAACCACCGCTCGTGGTTGGGCGCCTTTTCCGGCTCCTTGGCCCGTTTGCCCATATCTTACACCTCTTTTTGCGTTTCCTTTCTTACCTTGGCCGACAGGAAGGCCCTCAGTTTCTCGCCCACTATACTCGGGTTGTCACCTGCCTGGATAGATAATATTCCTTCCAGGGCCACTTCCTTGATGAAGCGTTCCTGTTTACTCTTCAGCTTCAGTTTATGTCCCATGGGCAGCCATAATATGTTAGCCGAAGAAACACCATACAAAGTGGCGATAAAAGCGGAAGCAATAGCGGGACCTAAGCTTTCAGGATCTGAAAGGTTGCCTAAAACGTGTACCAGCCCCATTACGGTACCGATAATACCCATTGTCGGCGCATAACCACCCGCTGATTCAAAGATATCAGCTCCGATTTTATGCCGCTGGTCCATAAATTCAATCTGTGTTTCCAGGATGTCCCTGACCAGCGCCGGATCCGTTCCGTCTACTACCAGTTGGATGCCCTGGCGCAGGAAATCATCCTCAATGTTGGCCGTTTCCCTTTCCAGGGAAAGGAGCCCTTCCCGCCGGGCCTTTTCCGCAAACCCTACCAACGTTACAATCAGTTCGTTCACCTCGTATTTATGCTCCTTAAAAACTATCCTCAAAAGAGCAGGAATCGATTTGATATCTTCCATCTTAAAACTGGCCACCGTGGCGCCAATCGTACCGCCAAAAACGATCAGGGCAGCAGAACCGGCCAATAGAGAACTTACATGTCCCTTTTCTGCTACAAAACCACCTACCAAAGAAAGTAAGCCAAATATAATTCCCAATATTGAGGTTAAATCCACCCTATAACCACCTGCACTTTATTAGTTTTAAATAAGACCAAATAATATTTATTGATGTCATGTTTTATTATTGGCTACCGAACCATGTTTTTCCTCCCTGCATCTACAAGTTATGACAAAATTTTGCGCCTTCCCGCATCGTTGACACCCCTTAACTTTAATTAGTATCGAGATTTTTCACTAAGAACTTTATAGCCGGCGCATAACTTTTTCCAAAAATAGAATAAAAAAAGCGCGCTTCGGTCAATCTCCTTAGCGCGCGATTTCAAGTATTTCATACCCCCTCAAGCGGGAGTCATTTTCCTTCTGTTGACGCTCCACAACATTTCTTGTACTTTTTGCCGCTGCCGCAAGGGCAAGGGTCATTGCGGCCCACTTTCTTTCCAACCCGCACCGGCTGCCGCGGCTCTTCTTCGGCGTACCTGTTTTCGACAACATTATGATGCTGAACTGCCGGTTGCTCCACAACACTGACCCGGAAGATGTACCTGATCACATCTTCCTGAATGCTGAAGATCATGTTCTGGAACATCTCATAACCTTCAAATTTGTATTCCACCAGCGGGTCTTTCTGGCCATAGGCCCGCAAACCGATACCCTGACGAAGCTGATCCATGGCATCCAGGTGGTCCATCCATTTTTCATCAACCACCCGCAGCAACACTGCTCTTTCAATCTCCCGCAGGGTGTCAGCACCAAGTTCCTTTTCGCGGGCCTCATATAAGGCCACTGAACGTTCAAAAAGTAACTCCTTGATCTCATCCCGGCCCATGTCTTCCAGGTCGGCAGCCTTAATGTCGTGGTGTGGCAGGTACAACTGTTCACTGTAGCGCAGGAGCCCTTCCAAATCCCATTCCTCGGGGTGGACCCCCTTGTTGCAGTAAACATCGAGAGCTCCGTCAATCAAGGTCTCGATCATCTGTATAATCGTTTCTTTAAGGTTTTCTCCTACCAGAACCCTTCGTCGCTGCTCATAAATAACTTCCCGCTGCTTATTCATAACATCGTCGTATTCAAGAACGTGTTTTCTGATGTCAAAGTTCCTGTTCTCCACCCGTTTTTGGGCAGCTTCAATAGAACGGGTGATAATAGGGTGCTCTATCGGAACATCCTCTTCCATACCCAGCTTATCCATTAACCCGCTGATATTATCGGAGCCAAATAACCGCATCAGGTCGTCTTCCAGCGAGATGTAGAACCTGGTGGAACCCGGGTCTCCCTGCCGGCCCGCCCGGCCGCGCAACTGGTTATCAATACGCCTGGATTCGTGGCGCTCCGTGCCAATTATATGAAGGCCGCCCAGTTCAACCACCTTCCGGTGTTCCTCATCGGTAATCTTTTTATATTTTTCAACAAGTTGGGCAAAGGTTTCCGGGTCTTCGTCAGGTTCTTGGCCCATTTTCCGCATTTCATCATGGGCCAGGTATTCGGGGTTCCCCCCCAGCAAAATATCGGTGCCCCGGCCAGCCATGTTGGTTGCAATGGTCACCGCCCCCAGCCTGCCCGCCTGAGCGATGATATCTGCCTCTTTTTCATGATACTTGGCGTTCAAAACATTGTGCTTAATGCCTTTTCTCTTGAGCATTTGGCTAAGTTCTTCCGATTTTTCTATGGATATGGTACCTACCAATACAGGCTGTCCCTTGGCATGGCGTTCGGCAATTTCCTCCACTACCGCCCTGAACTTGGCTGCCTCAGTCTTGTAGATGGCATCGGGCAAATCTTTCCGAATCATCGGTTTATTGGTGGGAATGACCACCACATCTAGGCCGTATATTTTCCTGAACTCTTCCTCTTCTGTTACGGCCGTACCGGTCATACCCGCCAGTTTTTCGTACATCCGGAAATAATTCTGGAAGGTAATGGTAGCCAGGGTCTGGGATTCTCTTTCGATTTTAACCCCTTCCTTGGCTTCAATGGCCTGGTGCAGTCCTTCGCTGTACCGCCGGCCGAACATCAAACGGCCTGTAAACTCGTCAACAATAATAACCTCTCCATCCTTGACCACATAATCGCGGTCTCTTTTCATCAGGGCATGGGCCTTCAAAGCCTGGTTCAAATGGTGGGTGAGTTCAATCTTGTCATCATCATAAAGATTATCTACGCCAAGCATTTTTTCGGCCTTGGCTATGCCTGATTCAGTCAGGGTTACGATATGGGCCTTTTCATCCACTGTATAATCTTCATCTTTAACCAGTTTGGGAACAATTTTGGCCATTACGTAATATAAATCCGTCGCTTTATCTGCCTGGCCCGAAATAATCAGGGGGGTTCTCGCCTCGTCGATGAGGATGCTGTCCACTTCGTCAACGATGGCATAATAAAGGTCCCTCTGGACCAGTTGTTCTTTACTCAAGGCCATGTTGTCCCTAAGGTAATCGAAGCCGAATTCGTTGTTGGTACCGTAAATAATATCAGCATTATAAGCAGCCTTTTTTTGCGCATAGTCCTGGCCATGAACGATTAACCCCACAGACAGGCCGAGAAATTTATAAATACGGCCCATCCACTCACTGTCCCGGGTAGCCAGGTAATCGTTAACGGTAATTACATGCACTCCCCTGCCGGTAAGCGCATTCAGGTAAGCAGGCAGAGTGGCCACCAGCGTCTTGCCCTCACCGGTTTTCATCTCGGCAATCCGCCCCTGGTGCAGAACAATGCCGCCTATCAACTGCACATCAAAATGGCGCATGCCTAAAACCCGCCGTGATGCTTCCCGGACAACAGCAAAAGCCTCCGGCAGGATGTCGTCCAAGGTTTCTCCCCTGGCTAAGCGCTCTTTAAATTCCGGCGTCTTGGCCTTCAAACGGTCATCGGTCAAAGCCTTGATTTCCGGCTCCAGAGCATTTATTTGATCAACAACCTTTTGCAGTTTCTTTATTTCCTTGGCATTGTCATCGAAAAAATTTTTCAGAAAGCCCAGCATATTTACACCCTCTTCAGAAACAAAATAAAAAAAAGGATTCTTACAATTTCAGGAATCAGCTATATTCCATTGTATCACCTTTAATAAGCCTTTTCAAGTAGGGGAAACCTGTCGAAATCTTCCTCAATACCCGGTATCCCGTCACCGCCGGCTAACAGTTGCTGTGCTGTATGGGCCAACACAATACAAAAACCGGCGCGGCCGGTTTTTCACAGTTTTCCGTTTATATGGGTAAACTTGATATAATCACCTTTATTTTTCATAGCGTTAATAATTAAGTAAAAAGCCCCTATATCTATAACGATATCCCCTATACTTATCAATTCATTTTGGTAAGGTAACGGACAAAAAATCTGATCCGCCAACCACTTCAATTTTGTACTGTCCGATATCAACCCATGAGTACCGCTGTTTCCCTTTTCCAGGGCCTGCAACACGGCCGGCGGCAATAAGTCAGCCCTCACCGGCATCAGACCCTGGTTCAGCATAATTACCAGAAAGTTCATAAAAACTCCCAGTCCTAACAATTTGATGCCCGGAACCGCTCTGTTCAGGAAAAGTCCCATAAACAATGGCAGATAGGAAAATAAATGAATATAACCCCTGTAATCAACTGCCCACTGAACACCCTTGCCCACGAGATAGTTTAATGCTGACTGGAGGATGAAAGATAAAAAAAATAATTCTATGTGTTTTAAAGAAAGATGCTTAAGATTAAAGAGGCTCCCCCCTACCAAGGCTCCAATGACAATGGCTACAACCACCGTTTCAAGTAACAAACTAAATCTCCCCCTGTCTACGCAGAACTTTTTTAAACACTTTTACTACCTGCGGGTCAAACTGTTTACCTGCCAAAGACTCCAGTTCCGCCAGGGCCTCTGCCTTAGTCTTGGCCTTCCGGTATGGCCGGTCCGTCGTCATGGCGTCAAAAGCGTCAACCACCGCCAAGATACGGGCCCCCTCCGGTATATCATAACCTCGCAGGCCTGCCGGATAACCGGTGCCGTCAAAACGTTCATGGTGAAATCGGACTATGTCAGCTCCACTGCTCAAAAAATTTATTTTTTCTATTATCTGGGCGCCGATTAAGGAATGACGTTTGACCTCTGCATATTCGTCCGCCGTTAAAGCTTCAGGTTTATTCAGAATTCTGTCTTTGATGCCGATTTTTCCGGCATCGTGGAGGAGGGCTATATAATGGAGCCTGGTTAATTCCTTGTCAGTATATCCGATATCCCTGGCTATTGCCAATGCATATCCCGCCACCCGTTCCGCGTGTCCTCGCACATGCGGATCTTTGACTTCAATGACTGCTACCAGGGTTTTCACCGTATTAAGGTAACTCTGGCGGATGTTCGTATACAGCCGAAAGGCATAGTTAACCAGCATAACCGGTACGAAAAAGAGTAACACAAAAAACAGCCTGTTTTGAGTTTCCACTGAATTAAATATATATGGTATTAAGTAGGCCAAAGGAGCCAGCACAAAAAAATTCAGCGATATTTCTTTACCGATTTCCACCCATTCATCTTTGAAGGGAATTTTCCTCTTGCGGCCCGCATATTGGACAACGGCCAATAAAGTAATATCAGTTATAAAATAAGCCATGGTAGCTGCTATAAAACCGAATATAGTATCAGTTGCCAAATTATAGGCCAACCCGGCAGCCGCAACGGTACAGGTACTAAGTGCAGCGTTGAAAAGGCTGTTATAAAACGGCCATTTCCTTTCTATTGCCAGTTTGACGGTATTTACCAAAAACACGGTCATAAACGTTGTCAGTATAGCAACGCTCATTCCAAATAACTGAATAACCACCAGCTCAATGATAAAGGCAAGCGAATATTCAATATTTGCCGACAGCCTGATCCTGAAGGCATTAGATATCAACAGGAGTACAACAAACAGGGATAAGTCAGGCCACGAATGGAGTATAACTTCCTGATTGCCAAATAAAAACAAAAGTGTAAATCCGCCGACAATGATCAATATTTTATATACTTTGTCCAATATAAGCTGCACCGGTTTTAAGCTAACCATCAAATCACCCGTATTTCCCGTTACTCAGATGCTCAATACAGAATCACAGTTGGTTGGCGCCTGTATCTTACGCTTTTCATCCATTACGCTTAAAAACACCTTGACGACCTGTGGGTCAAACTGCTGTCCAGACATTTCTTCAAGTATGGCAAAAGCTTCATGAAAACTTCTTCTCGGTCGGTAAGCCCGGTCAGACGTCATGGCATCAAAAGCGTCGGCAACACTGATAATACGTGCTCCCAACGGAATATCTTCTCCCGATAGCCCATGGGGATAACCCCCACCGGCATATTGTTCGTGGTGATATAAAATATATTCCTTGCTTACGGCCAGGTCTTCCATCGCCTCTATTATTTTGGCCCCCAGCCCGGAATGACCTTTAATAATCTCAAACTCTTCTGCTGTCAGTTTGTCCCTTTTACACAGTATATCATCGCTAATCCCTATTTTGCCGACATCGTGCAGCAAAGCCATATGTTGGATCATTTCCACCTGGTCTTCCGGAAGCTTCATGGCTCGTGCAATTAAAGTTGCATATTCAGAAACCCTTTCGGAATGGCCCCTGGTATACCTGTCTTTAGCATCAATAGCACTTGCGAGGGCAGCCAAAGTATCCATATAGTTTTGGCGGACTTCCATATAGGACTTGAATATAAATCTGGCCAGAAGCAAAGGCACAAAGAAAAGTGATATTCCCCAATATCCGGCAAAGTTATAAATACCGGACATTAAAATACTTAACAACGTTAGGGCAAATAGATTTGGTAAGGTCCATTTTAAATTTGTAATCCATATCCTCCACGGAGATACTTTTTGCACCAATGCCAAAATAACGGTAAGAGCTAAATGGTTTATGAAAAAACAGCTTATGGCCGCCACAAAAAGCGGCATTAATTTCAAATAATTAATATCACCGATCATGCCTCCCGCACTGATATAGACAAGTTCAGTTACAGAGACGGTTACGATGTACTGGGCAATATTGAAAACCCTTTTATACGTAAGCGTAAAATAATCCCCACCTTGCAACTAAGGTAGGGACTCAAATAGGCTTAATTATTGACCCGGCAGCTAC
>NZ_JBSQAT010000022.1:0-34363 GCF_059412445.1 Thermincola sp. GK-1 | reverse complement strand
CTTCTTACTCACCATCATATCTACCTTTTTTGACATAAGTTATCCACAACCCTGCTAAACGGTAATTTCCTTAACAATAAAAAAATGGCTATACCTAGCCACTTTGCCTTGTTTTATTGATTTACGACAATCTTTTTTAATAAAAGTATATCCATTTCATGTTTGTCTAGGCCTGTCCACGGCTTCGTTCAATTTTACCTCTTGCTCTGTATTACGTGCTACTTGTTCATATAGAGTATCTAATTTTCGGTTTCCACATTACATACACCTTGCCCCTAAAAAACATTATAGGGCCTTTAGAGCCAAAGCTTCAGCAATAAAACGCAAAGGAACCAAGGTACGCTTGTTTACCAGAGAAGGCTGGGTAGAAAAACAGCAACGGCTTAATTGGCTTTGGCTACCCTGTAAACAGCTTTGCTTGCCTAAGCGCTTTCCCTGGCCCCCTGTTCCTTTTCTGCCTGTTTCTGGGGCTGGGCCTGGAGTTCTGCCCGGCCAGACCTTACCTGCAGCAGGCTTTTTTCCAATACTTCCTCCACGTGTTTCAGCAGGTCATCAGAATACTGGTAAGCTCCTATCTTTATTTCCCTGGCTACCGCATTGGTTTGCTCTACGATTGCCTGGGCCTGTTCCTGTGCTTGCTTGACAATCTCATCCTGGCCGGCCATTTTGGCAATTTCCTCTTTCGCCTCTTTGATAATTCGCTGCGCTTCCAATTTAGCTTCTTCCAGGATTTTTTCGCGCTCCAACACTATTGCCTTGGCTTGTCGCATTTCTTCCGGCAGGGAGGTACGGATGTGGTCGATCATATCCAAAATCAACTCATCATCTACCAGCACCTTACCGACCAATGGAAGTTTTGTGCTTTCCTCGATAACTTCCTCCAACTCATTTAAAACGTCAAGGATATCCATCTTCTACTCCCCCTAAAATATTATTTACCGGGTAAATTTTTCTCGTAAGCGTTTCTCTACAAAAGGCGGGACAAAATCCCGTACGCAACCGCCATAAGCCGCTAATTCCCTGACTACACTTGAGCTGAGAAATGAAAAGTTAGGCTGGGTCATAAGGAAAACTGTTTCAATGCCTGGCTTTAGTTTCTTATTTGTCAAAGCCATCTGAAATTCGTTTTCAAAGTCCGAGATTGCTCGCAGACCTCTGATTATGGCGTGGGCTCCTTTCCGTTCCGCATAATCGACAGTTAAACCATAAAAGGAATCAACCTCTACGTTTGCATAACCGTGTAACACAGTATTAAGCATGTCCACTCGTTCTTCTATGGTGAACAGAGGCTGCTTCCGCGAATTTTTCGAAACGGCAACGATAACTTTGTCAAAAAATCGTGAAGCCCTTTCAATAATGTCCATATGACCGTATGTAATAGGATCAAAACTTCCCGGATATATTCCTATTTTCACTCCCGACGCCTCCTCCAATGCTCGTCCACCGTCACCATTTCGTTACCCCGTAGAAATTCAAAGCAATATTACCATATTTTTCGGTCCTGTATTTCTGCAGGCGCAGGACTCTCTCAGGAAGCTGATCCAGGGTACTGCTTTCTACGACTACGATACCGTCAGGTTTTATCAAATCAAATCGGCATATATTTTCCAAAGTGGAACGTTCAAAGTACTGTAGATAAGGCGGGTCCGCAAAAATTATATCAAACTTTTTTTGCCTTTTACCAAGTAAAGATAACGCGCGTTGCACATCCTGCCGGTAGACTTCCCCAAAATCTGCTAACCCGGTATGTGCAAGATTCTCCAAAATAACTTTATATACACGGACATCCTTTTCAATAAAAACAGCTTCACTGGCTCCCCTACTGAGAGCTTCGATGCCAATGCTTCCTGTTCCTGCAAACAAATCCAAAAAAACTGAATTAATTACTTTTTCGCCCAGAATATTAAACAACGATTCTTTTACCCGGTCAGTCGTTGGCCTGGTATTCATCCCTCTAGGCGCCTTTAACTTACGTCCTTTGGCAATTCCGGTAATTACACGCAAAGAATCCTTTACACTCCCAAAATAGCAAATGTCAGAATAATATAAGATTATAACATAAATCTCCAAAAAAATCGAATTATTTATAACCAAAATATCTGCTAAAGCCCGTATAAAAAGCCAAAATTTTGTTAAACTACAAATAAATACTCATGTAAACCTGGAGGCAGGAGCTTCCCTCCCCCATTAGCAGCTCTTCCTCCGGTTTCTCCTCTCCCACCCACCGGAACGGTAAAAATGCTTCCGGTGGGTTAATTAATGAGTTCATCACTTTTGTACATTTTTTCACAAATTTCTCGGTAATCCCCTTTACAGGGCACTCAAGATGTAATATTATAGAGTAGATGAATTTTGACGATAACCAATTATGCCTGTTTTGGAGGGAACAACTCCTTGGCCTCGACAGAAATCAACAATCGACATATTATATGTATCTCATCCGTGGACTGGGATCCACTTTGGACCCGCAAACAGCAGGTAATGTCGAGATTACCTGAAAGTAATACTATTCTATACGTCGAGCCCCCAATAACTTTATTATCCCCTTTTAAAGACCCTTCCATGTGGTCCAAATGGCGGGCTTGGTTTAAGGGTATCCGACCTTTGCCGGCACAAAAAAATATTTTTCTTTATTCTCCACCTGTGACCCTTCCTTTTGGGAACAAGTCCAGGTTGATTAACCGGATTAACCAGTGGTGGATTTCTTTATTTTTAAAAAGAGTCATTTCCAAGCTGCGGATCAGAAATCCCATTCTCTGGACCTATATGCCCAATACGGCTGATTTATTAAATTACATAGAGCATGACCTCCTCGTTTACGACTGCGTAGACGAACATTCAGAGTACACCGGTCTTATTAATAAACAGGTTATGATTGATATGGAACGAGACCTGATGGCCGAGTGCGACATCGTATTTGTAACTGCCCCAGGCCTTTATGAGGATAAAAAGGCCTTTGCCAAAAACATTTACTATTTGCCGAATGCTGCGAATGTAGAGCATTTCAATAAAGCCCTGGCGCCGGAAACAAAAATACCGCCGGACATCCGGAATATCCCCAAACCGATAGTGGGTTTTGTGGGTGTTATTCAGGACTGGATAGACCTGGATCTGATAAAGGCCATAGCCGTAAGATATCCCGAGTGGTCTGTAGTGTTGGTTGGCCCTGTTGGCGTAGGGGTCGATATTTCAGGCTTAGCTGCCCTGCCGAATGTTTATCTGCTGGGGCGTAAAGACATCAAAGATTTACCGGGATACCTAAAAGCCTTCGATTTATGTATCAACCCATTTAAATTAAACGCATTAACAGACAAAGTCAGCCCGCTGAAATTTTATGAATACCTTGCTTCCGGCAAACCCATTGTCTCCGTGGATATGCCAGGGGTTCGTGAATTTTCTGATATAATCTACATAGCCCATAACAGAGAGGAATTTGTTGACTTTGTAAAAATGGCTATAAATACTGAAGATGAAGGTAAACAAAAGAAAAGGCTGGCCGCGGCAGCCCGGAATTCATGGGAAAGCCGCGTCAGGTTTATGATGGAGAAAATTAACCTTTGTTTTAAATAATTTCCTAATCTTTAAAAGGAGGAATTGTCGTGTCCAACAGTTCTAAAAATGTGAAGGTGGCAATTTTCGGATTGGGTTTTGTGGGCCTCCCTCTGGCGCTAAGCTATGCCCTTAGAGGCTGCGAGGTTATCGGCGTCGACGTAAACCCACACCTGGTTGACCAGCTCAACAACGGTATTACACATCATCTGGAAAAATACCACGATATACCAATTCAGCAAGTACTGAAGGATATGCTTGCTGCCAAAAGGTTCAGCGCCACTTTGGATGCCGGGCATGCCCTGAAAGAATGCAATAACTTTATTTTGACCATTGGCATCCCCGTAACAGATAAAGGCCATGATTTCAGTCACGTGGAATCCTGTTCACGCGCTGTTGCATCCGGCCTGAAACCCGGCGACCTGGTTATTGTTCGCAGCACCCTCATTCCGGGAATGACCCGTAATTTCGTAAAACCCATTTTGGAAGAATCAGGTCTCAAGGCCGGGGAAGACTTCTATTTGGCCTATTCCTCAGAACGAATTGCCGAAGGCAAGGCCTTTGACGAGTTTGAAAACATGCCTACTCTGGTTAGCGGTATCAACGAAGCCAGCTTACAAAAAGCCATGGAATTGATGAGTATAGTAACCAAGGCAGAACTGGTGCCGGCAAGTTCTTTCGAAGTAGTTGAATCAGCCAAAGTTATGGAAAACATCTCCCGTGATGTCAACATTGCCATGGTTAACGAGTTTGCGCGCTTTACCAAGGCCCTGGGCATTGATATCTTTGAAGTGATTAAAGTTGCCAATACCCATAAACGGGTAAAGCTATTAATTCCGGGCCCCGGTGTGGGAGGTTATTGTATTCCCAACGCCCTTCATTACCTGGCGCCAAAAGCTGACGAGTTAGGCGTACCTTTGAAGCTTCTCAGAACCGCCAGAAAAATAAATGAGGAAGTTCCGGCTTTTGTGGCCAGTCTGGTAACAAAAAACCTGCCTGTACCACCCAGTAAGGCCAAAGTGGCAGCCCTGGGTATCGCCATGAAGGATTATTCCAGCGACGACAGGCAAAGCCCGGCCCTTGACGTAATTAAGATACTGCTCAATTCCGGCATAAAAGTTGCTGCTTTTGACCCCGCTGTACCGTCAAAACATGCTTTTCAGGTGGATTCCCTGGAAGCTGCCGTCAAGGATGCCCATGGTATCATCGTACTGGCCAAACAAAACGGCATCGGATACAATAACTTTAAGCTCTTCAACGAGCTGATGAGTAAAGTGGGCACACCCTTTATAGTCGATACGAAAAACCTGTATAACCGCGACGAAGTTGAGGCCGCCGGCTTCAAATTAGAATCCTTATAGACCAAAAACTTCACCGGCTGTTAAACCGGTGAAGTTTTTTTATTTGGAAGCTCCCGGCCTGCCAGCCGCAGAAAGATCATGCCTGCGGTTGCCGAAACGGCCGAACCGGTAATAATAGCTATTTTTGCTGTTGATAATAAATCCGGATTGATAAAAGCCAGGCTGGCAATGAAGAGGGACATGGTAAACCCAATACCGCCGAGAATACCCGCACCGTATATATGACGCCAATGTACATCCCTTGGCAAAACAGCCAGTTTGGCCTTGACCATTATGTACGAGAAACCGGCAATGCCAATCTGCTTCCCCAAAAACAAACCCAGGATAATACCTAGGAAAACAGATGTTTTCAGTTGGCTTGCCAAATTACCCAAGTTAATCTCAACCCCTGCGTTAGCTAAAGCAAAAACCGGCATGATTAAATAAGTTACCCAAGGATGCAGAGAATGCTCCAGTTTATGCAGGACCGAGGCTTCCTGCGAATCAGATTCCACCGGAATAAGCATGCCCAAAATCACCCCGGCAATGGTAGCATGTATCCCGGACTTCAGTATCGCCAGCCAAAGGACTCCGCCTAAGATCAGGTAAAAAGATATTTTCTGCACTTTTAATTTGCACCCAATAAATAAAATCAGCGCTACAATCAAAGCTGCCGCCAGAGCCTTTACAGATATATGGGCTGTATAAAATAAGGCTATGACCAGGACCGCACCTATGTCGTCGACTATAGCCAGCGCGGTAAGAAACAACGCCAAATTCCGGGGAACGGATCTACCGACAAGAGAAATGCAGCCTAAAGCAAAAGCGATATCAGTGGCCATGGGAATTCCCCAGCCAGATATTGCATCACTGCCGGCGTTAAACCAAGTAAAAATAAAGGCGGGTACCACCATACCCCCAACAGCCGCCCCTACCGGTAAAGCAGCTTTTCGTATGGAACTTAGTTCCCCGGCCACAATCTCCCGCTTAATTTCCAGACCTACCACCAGGAAAAATATTGCCATCAACCCGTCATTGATCCACAGAATTAACGGTTTTGACAGGGCAAGGCCATCAAAACCTATCGTAAATTTGGCTCCAAAAAGAGCATCATAAATCGGCTTCCAGGGTGAGTTGGCCCAGATCAAAGCAGCGACAGTGGCTATTAACAGAAGGATACCACCAGATGACTCCATTTTAAAAAATTCTTCAAACGGCCGGATAGCTTTGGCGGAAATAATTCTGATTGCTTTTATACCCTTTTTTGCTTTCCTGATCACGCAAATCCCTCCAAAAAGCAATTTTAAAATGAACAAAAGTCTCTATACGGAACTTAAAGGAAACTTTTATTGATATCCGGAAATCATGCTTTGAGGTTATCCACAATTTTACCTCAAAGCATAATTCCCTAGATATTAAAAAAGAGTAGTCTGAAAAAGACTACTCCCCCCTAGAAGTCGATTCCTTGCATCCCGGCTGCCGTAGATCAGCGGTCCTTGGCCCCACTGTATCCTTAGGCCCTTGGGCTTTAGCGCCCCCAGCTTTCACTGGGTTTACATCAACACTGAGAACATATGCTTTTTTCACAATCTTTATTTTACTAAAATTCGCCCTTCCTGTCAAACAAGTGTATAAATTGAGCTTAATTGGACATCTTATTTTTTAGTCAGGTAAAAGGAGGCTACCATGAAAAGGAGCGAATTCTTAAAAAGATTTGGCATTAAGCTTGATATGGCCGTGGAAGCCCATGATCTCATCAGAGGCGAAACAGGTCGGGAAATTCCCGGCGTAAAAATGGATAAACAAACCTTTTCCCAGGGGGAAATTACTGTTATTAACATCATGGAACCCTTGGGAGCCCAGATTATGGGTAAGCCAATCGGTACATACATTACTATAGATGCACCGGTTATCCGTGAAAACAACAAGCTTGCCCATAAAGAGGTTACCGCTAAGCTGGCCGAACAATTAGGTAGCATTTTAAACCTCAAACCGGAGGACAGCGCCCTCCTGGTAGGATTAGGAAACTGGAACGCAACACCTGATGCACTGGGTCCTAGGGTTATTCATTATAGCCTGGCTACCAGGCACCTGCGCAAATACGGACCACAAGAGATATTTGGCGTTCTCCGCCCGGTAAGCGCCCTGGCTCCGGGAGTACTAGGAATAACCGGGATAGAAACTGCGGAGATTATCAAAGGGGTTGTGGACAGAGTTCAGCCTAACCTGGTTATAGCTATTGATGCACTCGCAGCGCAAAGTGTAGAGAGAATCGGGACATCTATTCAGATAGCCAATACGGGCATCAACCCCGGCTCCGGTGTAGGCAATATCCGAGCCGGTATAACCCAGGAATTCTTGGGAGTACCCGTCATCGCTATCGGTGTGCCCACCGTAGTAAACGCTGCTACGATAGCACAAAGCGTATTGGACCAATTTATGCAACAAATAAACCAAAATCCGGTACTGGCGAAAACTGTGGCTAATTTAAACCCGATCAGTGTCGATCAAGCTATTAAAAACGTTCTGCAGCCATATCAGGAAAACTTAATGGTAACACCAAAAGAAATTGATGATCTGATTAATAACATCGGAAAGATAATTGCCGCCGGTATCGGTCAGGCGCTGCATCCTTCTGTCGCTCCTGAAGACCTGGAAATGCTCGTACACTAAAAAATCTGGCACAAGTCAATGCATAAAACAGACGGGCTAAAAGCCCGTCTCGGTAATTACTTTAGCTTACTGCTGCTTACCTGCCAAAGACTGCTCGTAAGCAGTGATCATTTGTCTAACCATGTTACCACCAACGGCACCACAGTCCCTGGAGGAAATATGGCCCCAGTATCCGCCCTGGATCTGGTTTTGAACGCCTACCTGAGCAGCTATTTCATATTTGAACTGTTCCATAGCCTTTTGAGCTTGAGGTACTATCAAGCGGTTACTCTTTTGACCGGCTCCCATTTAAGTCACCTCCTTTTTGTTTGTCTGGTTCTAGTATAAGCTTGTATCAATACCCTTATACTAGAATGATTTACTTGGCCTGTTGTTAATTTCCATAGTGGTTATTTATATCGATTAGATATCATATCCTGATTTTGATTAAAACGTTTCCTTATCAACAGTTTTTCAGGTAGGGAGCACTCAGACCCAGAGAGTTTTTTAATATTTCCTGTCAATACTTCCTGCTTTTTTTAATTGTTTTTTAACATCAATAATTTTCTTCATCCTCACCTCCTTACTTTTATTTTCAACTTTAATAACAAAACTATGCTCTACAATTATTAGGTAAATTTTCAGGATTTGTGATTCAATTTCTTTTTCAATAATTTGACGTTTTTGCGGGAATAATACCGGTGAATGTTAATAAAATAAGGAAGTGATTTCGGGATTTGATTACACTATCTATTGACGGTCAAAAAGTAGAAGTTGAACCAGGCACTTCAATTTTGGAAGCAGCCCGTTTAAATGGAATTTACATCCCCACCCTCTGTTATCTGAAAGAGTTAAATGAAATCGGGGCCTGCAGGGTTTGCCTGGTGGAAATAAAAGGCGCCCGAACACTACAACCGTCCTGTACTTATCCTGTAGCGCAGGGTATGGAAGTTTTTACTCATTCACCGAGGGTAATTAAGGCCCGCAAGCTGGTTCTGGAATTATACCTGTCCAACCATCCTTTTGAATGCCTTACATGTGTAAGAAATCAGCGCTGCGAATTACAGTCCCTGGCTGAACGTTACCATGTGCGGCATTTAAAAGTGCATGGAGAATTAAAACGCTATCCTATCGATGACCAGTCACCGGCCATGGTGCGCGAGCCGTCCAAATGTGTCGTCTGCCGCCGCTGCATCAGGGTGTGTAAAGATGTGCAGGAAATTGGCATATACCAGTTGGTCGAGCGGGGATTTGATACAGTTGCCTCACCGGCTTTTAAGAAAAGCCTGGCAGAAACCCCTTGCATTTACTGTGGCCAGTGCTTACAGCTTTGCCCGACTGCAGCTATTCACGAAAAAGAGGACTTGGAAGCTGTCTGGCGGGCCCTGGCTGATCCTGAGAAACATGTGGTTATCCAGACAGCGCCCTCAATCAGAGGCACCCTTGGCGAAGGCTTCGGCATGCCGGCAGGCTCCTTGGTAACAGGAAAAATGGTAGCAGCTTTAAAGAAACTTGGCTTTGCCAAGGTCTTTGATGATTGTTTCGGAGCGGACATAGTTTGTATTGAAGAAGGAGCAGAACTTATTCACCGTCTGGAAAACGGCGGCCCGCTGCCGCAGTTTACCTCCTGCTGTCCCGGGTGGCTGCGCTTTGCCCTGTTGTTTTATCCCGAATTAATTCCACACATATCCAGCGTGAAATCACCTCAGCAGGTTTTTGGCGCCCTGTTGAAAACCTATTACGCTAAGCAAAGCGGCATCGACCCGAAAAAAATATTCAGCGTATCTGTCATGCCATGTGTGGCTAAAAAATGGGAACGGCAAAGAAAGATAGGGACTCATGACAGCGGGTATCAGGATGTAGATGTGGTACTAACCACACGGGAACTTATTCAGATGCTGCGCAGTGCCGGAATCAACCTTGCCGAATTGCCTGATGAGGAATTTGACAACCCAATGGGCTATGCATCCGGCGCAGGCATCGTTTTTGGTTCGGGCGGTGGAGTATTAGAAGGTGTAATGCGGACCGTTTACGAAAAAATGACAGGCAAAAAGCTGCAAACACCAGCCTTTAAAGAAGTGCGGACTTTGGAAAAAATTCGAGAGGCAGAAATCGACATAGGAGGTAAATTATTGAAATGCGCCACTGTACGGACAACCGGGGAAACACGCCGTTTAATTGATAAACTAAAACGCGGGGAAGCACACTATGATTTTGTTGAAGTCATGGCCTGCCCCGGCGGCTGCGTCGGCGGCGGAGGGCAGCCCGTATACCCCGGCCTGGACCAATGGGACCAACAACTGAAACAACGTTACAAGAGGGCTGATGCTCTCTTTGAACAGGATAACTTAAAAAATACAGGACAGCCCATGATAACCCGTGGATTAAAAAATTATACGAAGAATTCCTCGGTGAACCCCACGGTGAAATGTCCAAAAAACTTATTCATACATCTTATACAGAAATACCTCTGTACAATCTGGAAGGCACCGCTTCCAGTGTAGACCAAGGGTGAGGGCTGGATCACGTTTTTCCGAGATTGGGGCCAGCAACGGTTTACCAGGTTTAAACATTGCATGGCCTGCGAAACAATCTACTTATTGTGGCAAGCCTGGCAGACGCCCCGCTCATTCATCCTCAACAGTGCTGACGAGGTGGAAGTACCGCCGTTAGACCGGGTCCAGGTTATGGTTGAGACCTTTTCCGTACCATGGGCATAATGGCAGGTCATACAGGAAACCACGCCTGGGTTAGTGCCGTTCTTTTCTAAAGGTAAGCCGTTATTTGGATTGTAGTTCGGCAAGGTTGACGGATCCATACCCACCCGGTGCCGTTTGTAACTCGTATAAATACCGGTGTTGATATCACCTGAACCGGCAGTGGTAACATTAAAGTCAGTATGGCAGGCCCCGCAAAAGTCATTAAAACCGGAGTTGTATTCTACAGTTTCATCACCCAAAGGATTCGTTACAGTAAGGGTTGGCGCCAATCCCGTTACTCCGTTAACCGTGGAAAGTAGTTGTCTTGAGTTAGGAGTTCCATGGGGGTCATGACAGTTACTGCATGATTTGGTAAAAGTCGTATTGGGGTCTCCGCCGGGAGCGCCGGTTACACTTTGACTTTTCACATCATGGGCAGATGTTACAGGAGCCATTTGGTAAGTGGCTAAATCACCTTCTACTGTTACCACATTGATAAAACCACCGCCGGAAGCCCGGTAAACAACCGGGTTTCCTGCTGCGTCTGTGGTTCTGATAGCGCCGTTTACAACATCATATTTGCTGGCCCCACCCAACTTATGGCAAAAGACGCAGGTTTCATAAACAGAGTTATCCACCCCATCCAGGGTGAAAGCGATCAGGTTCGGCGCTTGAGCGGTATGGGTACTGTGGCATTGGCCGCAGGCATTGGTATCAGCGGAGTAGTTGCCGTGGGGACCGTTGGTGGAAGCCACTGCTATACCTGTGCCAAGCAGAAAAGAAACAATCACGGTCAAAGAAAATGCTAATTTCCGCAAAAGACTCCCCCCGTTCAAATTTATTTTTCAAATACAGAAATACGCTTGTTTTTAGTTTCCACAACATATAGCCTGCCGGCGGCATCTATCAATATATCATTGGGAAGCCCCAACTGACCGTTTTCTTTGCCGGGGCCACCTAAGGAATAAAGCGCTTCGCCATCCCCGTTATATGCATAAATAGTTCCAGTCAAAGGTGCAGTAGCATAAATAATACCTTTGGCATCAATAGCTACCCCCCTGACAGTTGTAATACCTCCTACCCGGTCATCTTTGCCGCCTATTGTTTTTAAATATCGCCCGTTTTTATTAAAAACGACAATTCTGTTATTTCCGGAATCGGCTACATATAAATTTCCAGCCTTATCAACAGCCATACCATGCGGATATTTCAGTTGGCCTCGCCCGGTGCCGAAACTACCCATAGTCCTTATAATTCTCCGCTGCGGTAAATCACAGACCAGAATTCTGCTTTGATATACATCGGCAATATACAGATATTTACCGTCAACCAGCAAACCACCCGGAACCATACCTTTTTGCCCTTTAATTTTCAAGGTTCCCAACTGTTTGCCCGTTTTCGAAAAGATCACTATTTGTCCGGTACCCATATCGCTTACATAGAAATTACCGCCATACAGGGCTATGCCATAAGGCGACCGAAGCCTGCCAAATACTCCGGCCAGGCGCCCCCCCAAACCAAAAACTTTAATGTTGCCGGCATCCTGATCAACCACATAAATTCCTTTTTCACGTATAACTGCCGTAACCGGATATTGCAGCAAAACTCCCGATTTGGCATCTCCATACATAGCAAATTTAAACCCGGGAGTAGACATTTTTTTCTGCTGAGGCCCCATAAAATCAGTAACCTGGTTAATCAGATTAATATTATTCAAATACAAAAAGGAAAAGCCGATAAGGCAGATCAGCCCTATTGACAAAACCGTGTTGATTAAGGTTTTCTTTTTCATGACTTTGGGTTGCCACCCTTTCCCCCATTATTATAGTTTTTTCAATGCCTCTTTTGCCTTATCCATATGTGGGTCAAACTTCAAAGCCCGGTTATAGTACTCCCGAGCTTGGGCATCATCGCCCTGTTTCTCATAAACCCTGCCGAACTGGAACATCAAATCGGCATTGGTCGGATAGTATTTTTCCACCAGCCTGAATTCTGCCAATGCTTTTTCATACAAGCCTTTTTCTGCATACACATAGCCCAGAGTCGCTCTGGCTTTGAGGTCTTCAGGGCGCTTTCGTTTTATTTGTTCCAATATTTTTTTAGCTTCATCAATTTTTCCAACCTGGATTTTCAGCAAGGCCAGGTTGTATTGGGCTGAGATATTATTTCTATCCAAATTCAATGCAGCAAGATACTCCCGTTCAGCCAGAGTATAGTGCTTTTTCTGCATGTATACCCATCCGAGATCGATATGGGCCTGGGGGTCGTCGGGATTTTGTTCAACCTGGGCAATTCCCCGCCTATAATCGATATCTAACTTAGAGACAGGGTTCCCCCCATCCCAAAAGTACATATGCCCGATTAACAAACCGGTACCGATAAATACAATAACTGATAGTATAATGATGAGGATGGCAACTTTGATACTGACTACGTCTTTTGCGGCGGATTCTTGGTTCACTGCTGCCAAAGCTAAAACCCCTTCTTTAGAAATATTTAATTTCTAATTTTTATAATTCATTCTTTCAAATTATACACCCTACTTAAGAATCCTTTTTTACACTCCCTTGTATTTACTGGCATAAATGTTTGGCCGATGGCAAAAAAGCCATCGGCCAGGAAAATAACAGTGCTAATTTCTATAATTTTTTAACAATAAAGGTAATAGTCTTAAACTTTTTCCTGAAATTACATACCTGCCGCTGTCTACTGCCCCTTCAAGTAACGTATGCCCGTTTTGCTTACTTTTCAGCTTTACTTGAAGGGGCACTAGCTGATATTGATAAAATGGTACTTATTCTTAAATTTTTCCACCATTAATTTTTTCAACTCACGATGTTCAGGCAGGGACAAAGCCGGATCCTTTTCAATAATTTCAAAAGAGGTTACCCTTGCCATCTCCAGTATTTTAACATCCCTTACAATATCAGCAATTTTTAAATCTGGCAGCCCCGATTGCCTCGTTCCGAAAAAATCGCCGGGGCCGCGCAGTTTCAGGTCTTCTTCCGCTATTTTAAACCCGTCCGTGGAAGCCTGCATTATCTGCATACGGGCTTTGCCTTCGTCAGTCTTGGGATCAGCCAGAAGGATGCAGTAAGATTGATGCGACCCTCTACCCACTCTGCCGCGCAGTTGGTGCAACTGAGCCAGCCCAAAACGTTCTGCATCTTCTATAACCATCACTGTGGCATTGGGGACATTTACACCTACCTCGATAACCGTTGTGGCTACCAAAATATCGATCTTGCCATCACGAAAGGCCTTCATAACCTGTTCTTTTTCGTCGGCTTTCATCCGCCCGTGCAGAAGGCCAATCCGCAAGTCAGGAAATACAACCTGGGCCAACCTGTCTGCCGTTTCAACGGCCGCTTCCACATCCAGTTTATCACTTTCTTCCACCAGAGGACATACAAAATATGCCTGACGCCCTTCCTTTACCTGCTGTCTGATAAATTCGTACATACGCTGCCGTTTATTCTCCGTCACCCAAAAAGTCTTTACCGGCTGCCGGCCTGGCGGAAGTTCGTCAATTACGGATACATCAAGATCGCCATATACGGTCATAGCCAGAGTCCTCGGGATAGGAGTCGCTGTCATTACCAGCACATCGGGATAATGCCCCTTTTGCTGGAGCCTAGCTCTCTGCTTGACGCCGAATCTGTGTTGTTCATCGGTAATGGCCAATCCCAGTTTCTGAAATACTACTTCGTCCTGAATGACAGCATGGGTCCCAATAACTATATCAGTTCTCCCTTGGCTGATGTCCTGGAGTACAGCTTCCTTTTCCTTGTTGCTGATGCTCCCCGTAAGGAGGGACACCTTAACCCCCAGTGGAGCAAATAATTCCCTGAGCCCCAGATAATGCTGTTCCGCCAATATTTCCGTGGGCGCCATCAAAACACCCTGGTAGCCACTTTCTACAGTCTTAATCAGAGCAGCGGCAGACACAATTGTTTTACCCGAACCCACATCACCCTGTAAAAGTCGGTTCATCGGTTTCGGACTTTCCATGTCACGATATATACTTTCCAGCACTCTCTGTTGCGCCTTGGTCAGCGGAAAAGGAAGGTTATCCATAAACCTTTTCATCAATGGGCCGTGTTTTTTATGGGCAATACCTCGTACTTTACGCAATTGAGAAATCTTCATGGAAGCCAAGCCTAACTGCAGCACAAGCAGTTCGTCAAATGCCAGGCGCCTACGGGCTTCTTCAATACAGTTCCAATCTTCCGGAAAGTGAATGTTCCGGAGGGCCTCATTAATGCTAGGCAGGTCATACCGCCGCCTTATGCTGTCCGGTAAAGGCTCCACCAGCCGATCCCCAAAAGAATCAATAAGGTTTTTCATAATGGTCCTGAAAACCCGCTGCGGTAGCCCTTCGGTAACGGAATATACAGGAACAATCCGGCCAACGTGCACGTTATCGGAATCATCCACCACTTCAAAATCAGCGACCGTTATCTGCACTTGACCGAATTTTTTATCCACTTTGCCGGAAACTATCAGTTCCTTCCCTGGTATAAGCTGTTTTTTTACATAAGGTTGGTTAAACCAAACGGCATATCCTATGCCTGTTGCATCGCGCAAAGCGGCCTTTGTAATCGTTAAACCGCGGCGCGGCTTAATTTCCTGCATACCGACGATAATACCGCTAGCCGTTTCCGTTTCCCCATGGGCAAGCATATAAAAAGGCTTCAATTGGCTCCTGTCTTCATAACGGCGCGGTATGTAGTAAAACAAGTCGGTTATACTGTAAATGCCCAATTTGTTTAGCAGTCTAACCCTTTTGGGTCCGATGTTTTTTAAGTACTGTAAAGATTGATTTTCCAGGGCATCGTTTACCGGTTTTTCCGTTTCCCGACCGTTAACCTGTTCAACCACAGGCGGTTTTTCCTTCCGCTCCCCGCCAGCTTCAGCATTAACGGCAGCTTTAACCTGCCCTAAAACTGTCAATCCATACTCCACCGTCTTTTTTCTTTCCTCTTTGTCCTTGGCCCCATATTCCCGGAACAAAGGGACAAGAACTGTCAAATTATGCCGGGCAAGCTCGTTTTCACACGAATCACAGGCCTTTTGGGCACATTTTATGATAAATGTACTAAAACCGCCCATAACGGCGGTATCAAGACAGCCCATTTTCAGTTCTACCTGCATGGCCTGTGCCATATTTTGTAGTATTCCGGACAGAGTCATCATAACCACTCCAAATAACCTGTACGCTACAAGCGCCAACTTTCAAAAACTGTAGCAAATAACCCCTACAATACCCGGCCCTCCGTGGGCCCCAACCACACATCCCAGTTGCGCTCTTACCGTTTCCTCAAACAGCACTTCTGACTTGATTTTGTTGTAGAAAGTATCAAATAGCTCCATATCAGTGCCGTAAACAAAGGCGCAGGATACGGGGTTTTTACCGAACTCTTCATTAATGCTGTCCGTAATCACCTGTATTGCTTTATTTAATCCACGGACTTTATCGTAGGGACTTATAAAACCGTCATTAAAGGTGAGTATAGGTTTTATATGCAACAGGGTACCCAGCAAAGACTGAGCCTTGCCGATGCGACCACCTCTCTGCAAATAATCCAGCGTATCAACCAAAAAATAAGTTCTGGTTTTTTCTATCATATGGTCAATAATTTTCAATACTTCTTCTTTATCCCTTCCTGCCCTGATAGCTTTGGCCGCTTCAAGAACAATAACCCCTAAAGCCAGGCTGACCATTTTGGAATCAATAACCTCTATTTTCTCTTCATTGACCATGGATTTGGCCAATCGGGCGGAATGAACCGTACCGCTCATCTGAGCCGATAAATGTATAGATATAATATGGGCGTCAGGTTGCTCCTGCAAAATTCTTTCGTAAACAGCAGCAAATTCCCCAGGTGCAGGCTGAGAAGTGGTAGGCACTGTTCCGGAAGACTCCATTTTCCGGATGAATTCACCGAAAGTAATGTCCACGCCGTCTCTGTAAACTTCATCACCAAACATTACCTTGAGCGGAACCACTTCTATACCGTATTGGTGCAAAACCTGCGGCGGCAGGTCGGCGGTACTGTCAGTTACAATCACTAAATCAGCCATATGTTCATACCCCACGTCCTTATTCCACGGAAATCAGGAAGTAATAAAGCGGTTGACCGCCGTAATGACATTCTATCTCTAAATCAGGGAATTTTTCCCGCAGTTGAGCAACAATACTTGCAGCCAGTTCCTCATCTACGCCTTCCCCACTGTATAAAGTAACTATCTCCGCATCATCGTTTATGATATTCCGCAAAAGATTGCATGTTACCTGGGCTAAATCAGCGCCAACTGCTAAAATTTGATCATTTACTATTCCTATTATGTCTCCTTTGTTGATTCTTCTCTCACCTATACATGTATCCCGCACAGCATAAGTAACTTCTCCGGTAACCACACTTTCTGTCGCTTTGAGCATGCGGGCTGTATTTGTTTCCCTATCCTTTTCGGGTTGAAAAGCCACCAGGGCAGCAATGCCCTCGGGAATGGTCTTTGTAGGGATCACTTCCACCTTCCGTCCGGAAAGTGCCGCCGACTGCCGGGCTGTTAAAATGACGTTTCCGTTATTGGGCAATATATAAACTAAATCAGCATCTATCTCTTCAATTGCCTTCACCAGTTCTTCCGTACTGGGATTATTGGTTTGACCGCCGGAAACAATCCGGTCAACCCCCAGGCTGTAAAACAGTTGTTCCAGACCGGTCCCCGTACTTACAGCTAAAAAACCATAAGGTTTTTTTGTCGTTGGGCCGGCCTTTTCAGACCTACCGGCGCTGGCGGAATCCTGGACAGATATTCCCTTCTTTTTGGCCTGGGAAATCATGTTTTCAATCTTTATATTTTCCAGAGCTCCAAATTCCAAACACCTCTCCAATACCTGCCCGGGGTGGTTGGAATGAATATGTACCTTAACAGTACCTCTTTCTCCTACCACCAAAAGGCTGTCACCCAAGTCAGCAAGCCGGTTACGGATTTGAGCCGGTTGCCCGGCCCCGCCGGTGATAATAAGCTCTGTACAATAAGCAAATTCTATAATTTCGTTTTCTTTTGGACGCAAGTCGGAAGCCGCATTCTTGCGGACTTTTTCTTCTGTAGCCGGTTCATGGGCAGTAATCCCCCTTCCCATTAGCCCTTGTAACATGCCTTCAAGAAACAGGACCCAACCCTTGCCTCCGGCATCAACAACTCCGGCCTGCTTTAAAACCGCAAGCAGCTTTGGTGTCTCCGCGAGAGCAATATTGGCTTTATCTATCGTCTCCTGTAAAACGAAAATCAAATCATCAGACCTTCTGGCAGCCTCAACGGCGCCTTTGGCCGCATCCCTGGCCACAGAGAGAATCGTCCCTTCCATGGGCTTCATTACGGCTTTATAAGCTGTGTTGGCTCCATTATCCAAAGCCTGGGCAAATACTTTTGCGCCAACTTTATCCATTAAATTAAGTTTTTTAGCCATCCCTCTGATTAACTGGGATAGAATAACCCCCGAGTTGCCCCTGGCCCCCATCAAGCTTCCTCTGGCTGCGGCTTCAGCAATCATCCCGATTGACAAGCTGTCAACCGCCCGGATTTCATTTACTGCCGACGCTAATGTAAGAGCCATATTGGTGCCGGTATCTCCGTCGGGGACCGGGAAAACGTTCAGGGCATCAACCCGCTCTTTATTTGTTTCTAGGTTACGGGCGCCGCAAAGGAGCATCTCTTTAAAACCGGCCCCATCCAAAACGGTAATCTCCACTCCGTCTCCTCCTTAGCCGCCGTTACTGACCCTGACCCCTTGAACATTTACATTTATGGCTCTGGTCTCAAGGTCCGTGTACTTACTCAGGCTGTACTTTACTCTTTCCATTACATTTTTGGCTACTTCCACAATATTTACCCCATAACTTACTATAATGTAAAGGTCTACCGTGACTTGAGAACCTTCAAGCTTGACCTGCACCCCTTTGGTCAGGTCTTCTCTGCCAAGCAGTTGGGCAATGCCGTCTTTTAGTTTTCTTGCGGCCATACCGACTATTCCGTAGCATTCAACAGCAGCTGCCCCGGCAATAGTAGCAATAACTTCTTCGGAAATATTGACATTGCCTAATTTTGCTTTATCACCCATATTCGCCCACCCTTTCATAATTTCAAACATTTGCAGGGGGATAAAAAAACCCAGTCTATTAAAAAAAATGAGGAATAACATCCCTCATCCGGTACTTAGGTTTCTTTTTCTCGTAGTAAATCATTTAATTCTTTTAATAGGGCATCCAAATCTATACCGTGCATCAGAGCGCCGGCCTCTATGGATTCCTGCACAGCGCCCATACAGCTCAAGCAACCCATGCCATGTTTTTTGAACACTTCCCTGGCTTTTGGATGAGCTTGCAATGCACTCATTATTGACATATCCTTAGTAAACATTCTGGGCCCCCTTTGATCTTTAAATCAAGCAGGTTAACCAAATAATTATTGGAACATTATTGGTATTTCTACATTTATTTATGTAAATCCTGCCTTGCCAAACCCACTTTTTTTTGGTATAATACAAAAGTTACTGAAAGGAAAAGGAGGTGGAACTCCATGGCCAAGTGCGATATATGCGGAAAAGGAATTTCTACCGGCATTAAATTAAGCCATTCCCATATCCGTACCAAAAGGACCTGGTCTCCGAATGTGCAGAAAGTTCGGGCTTTGGTAAACGGAGCACCTAAAAAAATAAATGTTTGTACCAGATGTTTAAGATCTGGCAAAGTGCAAAGAGCCATTTAAAAAGGATTTGCTTTACCAAATCCTTTTTTTATGCCCTTTTTACTTCAAGGAAACTGCCGCCTCCTTAATCTTTTCCAGTTCATGCCGGTTGAACCGGTATACTTCGCCGCAGAAATGACATTTCACTTCCGCCTCTCCTTCCAGCGCCAGTATTGATTCGATTTCCTCCTTCCCCAGGCTGATAAGTACAGTTTCCAATCGTTCCCGGGTACATTTGCATTTAAATCTTAATTCGGTTTCTTCCAGTTGTTTAAAATCAAGATGCCCTAAAATTTCTTCCAATATACGCCTTGGTCCCCAGCCAAGGGATACCAATGTACTTATAGGCTGCAGGCTGTATATTATATTTTCAATTTCTTCTATCTGTTCATCTTTTACGCCTGGCATAAGCTGGATGAGGTAGCCCCCGGAACTCTGCACCGTCCCATCAGGGTTTACCAATACTCCTAAATTAACAGCCGAAGGTACCTGTTCAGAAACCAGGAAATACGCGGCCAGGTCATCACCTATTTCCCCTGTTCGCAAAGGCACACTTCCTGTATAGGGTTCTTTTAATCCCAAATCTTTAGTGATATGCAAAAAACCATTTTTTCCTACAGCTGAACCAACATCAAGTTTCCCGGGCCCGGCCGGAGGAAGGTTGATCTCGGGGTTCTGCACGTAACCCCGGATATTCCCATGCGCATCGGCTGTAGCCACAATGGCCCCTAAAGGTCCGTCTCCTAACACCCGCAGCGTAATCGTATCATGCTCTTTTAAGCCGGAAGTCAACAGGGCCGCCCCAGTCAAAACCCGGCCAAGAGCGGCCGTAGCCGTCGGTTCCGTCTTATGCCTGACCCTGGCTTCTTCCACCAAACCTGTGGTAACTGCCGCACAGGCCCTTATCAACCCGCCGGCGGCTACACCTCTGATCATTAAGTCGTCCAAAGGTACCACCTCTGTTACAAAGTTAATTTCATTAATTCTTGCCCCGAATCAATCGAAATAATTACCACTTCCTGTTCCCCTATGACTGCCACTGTGGGCGGGTTATTTTCTTTGGGCAAGGAACAACTTCCGGGGTTTAAATAAATTGTTTCCCCTATTTTCTCCAGACTTGGTACATGGGTATGGCCACTGATGAAAAACCGTAGGTTATAATCCCGGGCAAGCTGCAGCATTTTTTCCCGGTTCATATCAGCCCCATGAACAGCCAAAATGTTCCGACCTTCAATAAAAGCAAAAACATAGGGAGAATGAATCGAATATTTGATTAACATTTGGTCCACATCTGCATCGCAATTCCCTTTAGCAAAGAGCAATGGAATTGGGCTGGCGTTTATTTCTTCCGCCAGCGCCTGCGGGTTATACCCAGCTACAATAGGGTTTCTTGGCCCATGATAGAGAATGTCGCCGGCATGAATAATAACGTCCACGCCTTTTAAAGGTCCGTTAATTGATTTGCGCCAGGCTTCAACATCCCCGTGGGTATCGCTGATTACGCCAATTATCATTGTTCCACCTCACCACCAAACATCCGGTCAATGACCATGGCAAACAAAGGAGCCGTTCCGTAAATAATCAGGATGGCAGCCGCAACAACTCCCGAATCATTGAATAACAAAGCGCCAATACTACCGGCAATAATTGCTTTTAAAAATTTGAAAAATATCGGATTCTCTGTTTGTAGGGATTCCATTTTATCCTTTAGCCAGCGCCACAATAATAAAATAGAAATCAAACCCGAAAAATAGACCCAGCTCCAGGTAGTTCCGTGCAATAGCCGCCAGTTAACCTCCCATTTTCTGGCGATGATATTAAGGGCTTCCTGTATGCCGCCTTCAGCTAAAAGGTTCATGGTCCGCCCAATATGGGACTGGTGTTCCGGGCTTCTGGACATATCAAAGAAAAGAAACCCTGTAAACAGTATGCCCAATAATGCAAAAAGAAGAGCAAAGACCTTAAAGTTGATTTTTATATCAAAGAGCAAAACCACCGCTACCGCAAACGCAATTAACGCTGCGATTGTACCGCCCACGTTGGTTCCCAGATTAGGGGCCATCATCACGTAGACCGTAATCAGCATCAATAGAACTGATACTGCCTGGCGCTTTTTCGTCATCGTACCGGGCCAGGCGCCTAACCCCATTAACAAAGAACCGATGAGGACGCCCATATATTCATTACCTATACCGTAAAACCTGGCCCCGGACATAGGGTCGTAACTTAAAGGGCTTGTTTTGTTCAATATACCTCCGGCAAAGGTATCCAGGATAATGACCAGTGCCGTAAGTAAACCAGCTATAGCAAATCCCCATGGGTCTTTGTTCCCGGCCAATCTTTGCCCTAAGATGAAAGTAATGCTTAATCCTGCTGTCAGGGCAATCACTTCCACCACAGAAATGATGACGGTAGGCTGGGGAAGAAAATACAGCAGGAGCATGGCTAATGGCGCTATCGTTACGGCCAACAGCAATGGCTTAATGTGCCTCAGGTACTTAAATTTCAAGTAAATACCGGCTGCGGATACCAAAGTAAGAACCAGGGCAAAATTTATAAAGCCTTTAACAAGAGGGTAACGGGCATTAAAGGTCCGGACTATGTCCCGGTTCATTTTAATCAAGGTATCCATCGCTTTTTCCGAATGAACAGACTGTAACGGCTGGCCACTAAGTTGCACACTGGTCCCATCCATGGGAATCCGTAGCGGCAGGTTATAAAACTGCAACACTGTAGGCACGATATCTGTGTTGCTGATTAAACCCGTTCTTTTAGTGGTTGGAGACTCCAATATTCCCGGCCTGAACCCTTTCCCGGCAATTATCACCGGCGTCAGGTAATTCCGTTCTTCCATAGCCTGTGCTGACGGTCCCGGAGACAGCAAAATAACCAGGTCGTTGGAAAAGTCTATTTGCTTGCATAAAGCGCCAATAAAATTGTCTGCTTTGGCCAAAACATCCTTTCTTTTTGCGATAACAATTTCCGGCAATAAAGACTCCGAAGCCAAATCCAGTCTTGCCGTATCCCCCAAATCCAAAACTATCAAATCAGCCTTCTTTTTTAATTCTTTGTAGTCGGCTAGCATCTTCTTATAGTCGGTACTTCTGCCAAAAACGGACTTTTTATCCCTGACCAGCAGCCTGGGGCTAACATCACCGTAATCGACCAGGCCGTTCCTGTCCATGGCAATAGTAGCAACCTGCCGAAAAAAGCTTTCATTTGTATCGCTATTCCCCAAAACAGCCGTCTTCAAACCGGCGGCATGTAGAGCCGTGCCTAAACCACCGACAGCATAATCATACTTTAATTCCTTGTTATAATTCCATATTTCAGCTATGCCTATATGTAATACACTGCCTTTGCCAGGTTTTATCCCCGTTCTCACTTCGTATTCCTGGGCTGCGGGAGCATGACTTTGCGGCTCTATTTCACTCTCGTTAAAAGCCATTACCCCCGAATACCCTGCCTGAATTTTGGCCCCGGCGCCAATAGTGGCATATGTATTGGGAGATATGCGGGCAGCTCCGCCGGCAGGGTTGGTCGTCATCAGGCCGGCAGCCCCCCTGCTAACCAGGTTCATAATATTGGGAACTGAAGCCTGCACCAAATCCTGCATTGAAATTTTATCCATAACTACTATGGTCACATTTCCCTTATGTTTTTCCGGAAGGGCTTCGGCAAAGACCGGTAGGCCAAAAACCAAAACAATCACCATGATTACCTGAATGCTGACCAGGCGAAGTATTCTTTTATTTCCTCTGCTCTCCAATTCGACATCCCCTTTGAGAAAAGTTTTAAGCAACTGGGCCCAAAACAACATTTGTAATCCGGCTCATTTAACCTGTAAACCTTTAAACAGACTTATATAAAGCTCTTCTGTTTTCCTTATCATATTTTCCAGACTGAACTTATCTTTAGCCGTCCGTCTTCCTGCCCTTCCCATCCGTTCTCTCAAAGCCGGGTCATCCAGGAGGTTTTTGATTGCCGAAGCAAGAGTCGCCGGGTCCCCTGGCGGCACAAGAACCCCTGTTTTTCCATCTTCCACAACTTCCGGTAAGCCTCCTACCCTGCTGGCTACGACAGGTTTACCCGCGGCCAGCGCTTCAATGGCCGTGATAGAAAGTCCTTCTGATATAGAAGGAATTACAAATATGTCAAAAATTTGTAAAATTTCCTTTATGTTTTGACAGTATCCGGGAAAACAAACTTTACCTGATAACCCCAGTTGCTCTGCTTGGCGCTCCAGGTCTGGGCGCAGGGGGCCATCGCCTGCTATGAGAAAACCGGCGTTGACCGTTTCTCCCAATATAGCAATCGCTTCCAGTAAAAAGGGCAGGCCCTTCTGAGGAGCCATCCTGGCCACAGTTCCAATCACCGGTTTTTCGGGGGCCAGCCCCAGTTGAGTCTTGATCTTTTTTTTATCAACGGTAAGGTCAAAGGATTCTGTATCTATCCCGTTGTATACGCAAACAACCTTTTCCGCGGGCACTCGGAACTTTTCAATGTACTCTTTTCTCAAAGCCGATGAAACGGTAATAACACAATCGGTCACCCGGCCCAAAAACTGCTCGCCCTTCGTAAAGACAATCTTTTTGGTTAAAGAATATTTATCATCTATCACAAAATTATGAGCTGTCAAAATAACCAAAGGAACCTTGGCCGTGGCTGCAGCCAACCTGCCTACCAACCCGGCCTTGGAACCGTGACAATGTATGATGGTAAATCCTTCCACCTGGCAAAGGTTTTTAATAGCTTTGCAAGACCTGATATCCTCCCCGGGATTAATGGGGCCCACCAGTGGTATGTTATGAACCTGAATCCCCAGTTTTCTCAACTCTGTTTCTATGCTGCTATTACCCGGGCAAGCCACGTGAATATGGAACCTGTTTTTGTCCAATCCTTTGAGCAGGGATAACAGGTGTTCCTTCATGCCGCCTTCGGCCGGGCGGATAACATGTAAAATTTTTATTGGCTGTAACAAATACTATCCTCCTCGGGTAATACAGAATGGGCGATTGGCACAAGCCGCCGCCCATCATAGCTTGTTCTTATCATATTCTACCAAATTCCTCCGAATCCTCCAACTCTTTTCTTTAGCCGGTTATAAACCTATCGCAGGGTATATATCTATATCAACTTCCCCGGTAACAGGAAAATCGTGATCTTTTTGAAACTTTTTTACCGCTGCTATAGTAGCCGGCCCATAAATGCCGTCAGGTGCACTTTTCAGATATCCCAACTCTCTAAGCTTTTGCTGGACCTGGTAGACATCTGAGCCCTTATAGCCCCTGCGGATAACAAGCCGGTCTTCATAACGCACCGGAAATACCTGGCCTATTACCGTTACCCTTGTTCCGGGCTTTACCCATTCATATAATTCTTCCACATCGCGGTTAAACATTCTGATGCATCCATGACTGGCTTTGCTGCCGATGGACCAGGGTTTATTCGTCCCGTGAATACCGAACAGACCCCATGGCACACTTAGTCCCAGCCACCTTGTACCAAATCCCGTTCCCCAGTTTTTTGCCTTTCTAACGATTCTCCACTCCCCTACCGGGGTAGGAGTTTTGTTTCTTCCGACGGCAACCCGGTACGTCTTAAATACCTTATCATCGTCATATACAATCAATGTCCTGGTTTTAATATGCACTTCCAGTCTTACCTCTCCTTTCGGCCCCTTGGTCCTGGTTTTGGTAGCCAAAGGCAGTTCAAAATATTTTTTCAATACACGTAAGGTAGCAACATTAATACTCCCGTTTACAGGAAGTTTGTTGCTTCGTTGAAACTTTTTTACTGCGTTATAGGTTTGCAGGCCATATACGCCATCCAGTTCTCCCCTGTAAAACCCAAGGTACTGCAGCGCCTGCTGAAAATCCCTGACTTCGCTGCCGGAAAAAGGCGGTGTTTTCAGGTATAAAGCACGAACGGAACACTCGTCCGGACAGCATGGCGGATTATGCAAAGCATAGCATGCCTCGCCAGAAAAAAACCAGATTAAAGTGGCAAGTAAAAAAAAGGCAATGCCTTTCCCGGCAGGAAAACTATACCTAGACACGATAAGGGCCACCTCCTAAACTCGATTATATTTTTTCAGCAAAGGTAGCGCCCTATACACGGTTTATTTAGTTTTTACTCAAGATTCCATAAGGGAGTAAAAAGTACGTATATAACATCGCCGTGGCTATTACCCCGGTATCATTAAAGAGAAACGCAATTAAACCACCAAAGAAAAAAATACTCATACTGCTGGCTAAAACCGGGTATTTTGCCTCAAAAGACCCTATCCACATATCTTTTTTCTTAAACAATCTGTAAAAAATTATATATTCTGCGGCCAGAATTATATTGTACGGTGGTATCGCTGTAATTAAAGCGAAAAGTCGCAGTTTAGATATAAGCAACTCAGAAAACTTGCTCGTAAAACCGGTAGTCAGCAAAGCCCTGATGGCTTTACCGGCATGGGTCTTAGGCGGGTCAAACAAAGAATCCATATAGGCGATGCCTACCTCAACGATAAATACCAGGCATACTACATAAATAACTTTTCGCCAGGTTAAGGGCTTTTGGCTTATAAACTGAAGAGCAATTAAAACTGTAACAGACAGGGCAGCAATAGTTCCGCCAACATTGGCCCCAAAAAGCGGCGATAAGGACAAAACAACTACCGAAGGACCGACTAACAACAAAAGGTTTTTCACCCAGGAACTTAAACCCGTCCACTGGTTAAGGGAAAACAATCCCATTAAAGTAGACCCAAGCAGTATTCCCATTGCGTCATTATTAATTCCGTAATACCTGCCGCCTAAAAAAACATCGTCAAATCCCAGGGGAGAATTCAACAAAAAAGAAGGAGCCCAGAAAAGGTAACTGAGCAAAACCAGGGAAGTTCCCAGGGTAGAAAATAACAGTATGTATTCCATTCTCCGCAACAGGTTAACCAGCAGCAAGCTAAGCACAACAGAAATAAGCAGAATGGTAACTGATTCTATAATAAAATGCCGAAAAGGCAGCAGCGGGCCCGTAACAAATACAGTCAACGGAAAAGTCAGGGCCAGTGTAACAAATATCCGCTTGGCGTCTTCGCTTATTCGGAAAAACCTTGCCAGAGAGGGAACATATAAAAACACAAAAGATAACACCACCAAAACCACGTAAAACCCGTGAGATATGAAGCGGCCCCAACGCAGGTTATAAAATTTACGTTCTTTCTTTTCTATAGTCAAAAGGCTATTCTTTGTGGGGGTATCTTTTATATTTCTATACTCCATGGGTTCTCCGATGAATTCCCCTTTTTGGCCAGTCAGATAATGAAAAACAGTTGGTGCAAAATCTATGTTGGCCACTACCGCTTCCCTTCTGGTCGTATTGGAAATCAGCAGTCCTGATTCTTTGGTTCCTGTAGATACAATAACCGGTGTCAAGCTAGTATTTCCGTTGGCAATAGAAGTTTTCGATGCGTTAGGGACTATCACCATCACCATGGTATTTTTCCGGTCCACATAGCGCAGGAATTTGCCGATAAAAGCATCGGCTCTGGCCAACGCCTTGGCCCGTTCAGCAAAAACGTTGTCAATAGAATCGTAATGCTCGTCAATTCGTGTTGTATCCCCAAAATCTATGAACAAAATGTCTGTTTTAGGCAAAAACCTTGCGGCCTCTCTTAAAAGTACACCTTCATTGGTCCTGATTTTTCCCGGAAATAACGGGTCGCGTGTCAGCAGTTTCGAGCCTATATATCCCATGGGAACAGTTCCGTTCTCATCCATAGCTATCAGCGCCGCTTCCCTGTGTTGCACATTTGTATCGGCGTTACCGATTAAAGCTACTTTTAGCCCTAGTCTTTTCGCCATCCAACCGAATTGACCCGCCCGATAATTAGGCAAATCCTGTTCAATTTGGGCCTTGAGTTTTTCTATATCATTCACTATGAGCCTGCCGTTTTTAGAATAAACGTTTTGGCCGGTCAGATCTGGAGCATTGGCCCGAACACCTACGCCCAGAGAAAAATAACCACTTTCCATGTTTACCCGGCTCATACCCCTGGTTTTGGTATTCATCAAACCAATGAATCCATGGTCAATCATGTGTTTTAAATTTGGTACATTGGCGCTGCGCAGGTCGTCCCAACTAATTGCATCCAGGATAAAAACAACAACCTTTCTGGCCGGCGCCTTTTCACGTACCGCCGCCGATGCTTGGGCAAGGCTAGGCTGGACAGCCTGCAGCATAAAACTAAGCCCAAAAATAATGGCTAATAGCACATATTTGAGTCTTTCCATAAAGAAATTTCTTTTTAAAAAATGATGCACTGGAAAACACCTCTCAGAATAAACCGGCCGTTTCATAACCTCTGATAATTTTTACCATCAAAACCATCTTTATGTATTGAGTATATCAAAACCCGTACCAAAAATGTAGATGCCTGCAGTTCTGCAGCCATCTACAAGAGGATTTCGGATGTTACTCTTTTTCCCACTTCTGAAGCAAGCTCGGTAACTTTATCAAAAGAATAATTCATTCTTGAAAGCACCTTGTTATCCAAATGAAAATCCTTGTCATTGCCTAACCCAAAGCCGGCGATTACCGCAGCAGCATTAGCCAGGTGCACAATGCAGGTCAGGTCTGGATGATTCAGGGCAGCAAAAGGGTCATGATGGTAACCAATTGGCTCAACCAGGCAATCTGGTAAATTCCATTTCTCAGCCAGTAAATCTCCGACCACACTATGGTCAAACTCAAGCACTTCCCGCTCTGCCTGTAAAAAACTTTTATCAGTTTCACCGGCGAGCCTCATCACTTCTAAATATTCCTTTGTCATTAGGCTGTTCAGTATCATTTTACCTATGTCGTGCAACAGTCCGGCCACGAAGGCCTGTTCAACGTACTCAAATCCCAGTTTTGCGGCTAAAATCTTGGAAGCGGTCGCCGTAGCTATGGAGTGTTTCCATATTTGTTCCGGCGCCAGGACTTTTTTCTGGCCCAGGCCACCAAGTGTTTTATAAACCGAAACACCCAATACTATTGTACGCAATGTCTGCAGCCCCAAAATAGTTACTGCTTCCGTTATAGTGGCCACCTGCCTCGGCAGACCGTAGTAGGCCGAATTTACCAGGCGCAAAACTTTTGTAGTCAGTACCTGGTCCTGCGAAATCAGTTTACAGATGTCCTGTGGCTTAGAATCAGGATTATCTATTAACTCTAAAACCCTTGTTGTTACGTGAGGCAATGCGGGTAAAGCGCCAACTTTCCTCATGGCCATGGCTAAAGTTAGTTGGTCCAAACTATCCCCTCCTGTAGGCTGCACCGGACGAGGTATAAATACACATATTCATTATACCATATCCGAAAATAACGTTTATATAAATTTTTATGTAGCAAAACAAAAGCCCGCTCCAAGATGCGGGTTTTAGAAATGGTCTATATTTATGTTATTTATGTTTTGTTTATTTAACCATTAACATCATTGTTAAATGGTCGGAGCGACACGACTTGAACGTGCGACCTCTACCACCCCAAGGTAGCGCTCTACCAAACTGAGCTACGCCCCGATCCGACTAACCTTTATTATAACTTCACCTTCATACATTGTCAAGTAAAATAAGCGGTTTTCCGGTAGACATTTTATTGCACAGATGGCAAATAAAATTCTATGTTGTATTGCTCACTGAATCATTTTCACTAGTAAAAGGAGGATAATTTTGCCAAGTAGTCGAAATTTGTTTTATTGTGTTCTTATATATCATGGGAGTGAATGCAGTTGTGGAAACAGGAAATTATTGACAGTGTAGAAGTGCGCCTCATAATTCAAACAACCGTTTTTACATTGTCACTGGTAGCATGGCAGTTGGTTTACTTTGAGCACCGGCAGAACAACAAGCCCTTTTATTCCTATATGAATATTGCCTTTGGCGCCATGCTTCTGCAAAATATTTTTATGTTGACAGTATTCCTGGCCAGCCTTATTTTGCAAGTTCAACTGCCCGAAGTTTTTATACCTATCTTCGACCACTTTCTAAAAATTATTAACATTATCTACCTTACAGCAGCTTTTCTTTGTACCTTTGTGAAATCAAATACTGTTGTCCGACGTTTCATTAAAATAAGCCTGGGATTGATTATTCTCTTGTTACCGTTAATTTGGTGGCCCTGGTATCAATATCAACTGGATTTTCCAGGCCGGGGTTTTGCTTATTTCGGCGGCGACCTCTTTATTGAACAGGCTATAACGGCGCTATGTTTTTTCCTTATCTATTTTGTAATCAAATCCCCTTTAAATAACAAAAATGGTTTTCTAATGGCTGTCGTTATCCTGGCTGCAAAACAAATTTTACACATCGCCAACATTCTTCTGTCATATAACACTATTCCTTCCGTTCTCCTTGTTGAGAGACTTCTTCCCGTCTTGTTCTTTTATTTTATAATAATTTCGATACACAAAGAAATTCTTTCCAAACTTAAAAAGGCCCGGCTAGAGCGAAACCTGTTCAAGAAACAATTAAACAAAGAAGCAATCAGCGCTTTGGTTTATTCATTGGAAGCAAAAGACGAATATACCAAAGGCCACTCGGAGCGGGTCGCCGAATATGCCCTTGCTATCGGCCAAAGTCTTAACTTAAATCAACGGGAAATGGAAATGCTATATTATGGCGCTTTACTCCATGATATCGGAAAAATTGGTGTCACAGAAACCATTCTTAACCATCCTAGCAACCTGAACAGTCAACAGATGGATTTAATAAAAAAGCACCCAGAAACCGGCGCCCATATTATTTCAAAAATAGAACCCCTGCGCGAAGTGGCGCCGGCAGTTAGACACCACCATGAATGGTACAACGGAACCGGTTACCCAGACAGACTTAAAAGTGAAGAAATACCGCTGCATGCCCGCATTATTGCCATTGCTGACGCCTTAGATGCCATGGCCAGCGATCGGGTTTATCGTCCGGCTTTATCTTTCGAAATGATATTAGAGGAGCTAAAGAAAAGCGCCGGAACCCAATTTGACCCTAAAATAATCAAAATCTTTTTGGAAACCGTTCCCTTAAAAAACCGGCAAAAGTAATCAAGCCTCTTCACATGAAGAGGCCAGATTTTCAGGGTCTGTCTTATAAAGAAATTTTTTCCAATGCAGTAGCTCCTACTGGGTTGGGCTCAAGTTCCACAACCCTGCACCGGACTCCGTTGGCCGCAAAAGTATCTTTCATAACCTTGGCAATTAAGCCGATATTTTCATCGCAAAAACCTATTAACGTAGGTCCGGCACCACTCAATGCCACCCCTTTGGCTCCGGCTAACTTCGCGGCCGCAAAAACCTTTTTCATCCCCGGAATTAAGTTGGCTCGGTACGGTTGATGCAAACGGTCGTCCAGGCCAATACTCAGGAGATCGAAGTCCCCTCTCATTAAAGCAGCGACTAAAATAGCCGTTCTGCTGAGGTTAAAAACAGCATCTTCCATAGAAACATTCTGAGGCAAAACTTCGCGAGCAGCCTTAGTGGACAGTTGAAAATCAGGAATTGCCACCACGCATTTCATCCCGGCCGGAGGTTGAATTTTAACAGTTTTAATATCATCGTCTTCTTTTGCAGATACAACAATACCTCCCAACAGGGCGGGCGCCACATTGTCCGGATGCCCTTCAATGGCCGTTGCCACGTTGAGCAGTTCTTTTTCTGACAGAGGTGACCCAACCAGCATATTAGCAGCGATAAGCCCGCCAACAGTAGCCGCCGCACTGCTGCCTAACCCCCTGGCCAAAGGGATATTATTAGTTAATTTAATACGTAAACCGGCGGGTTTACGGTCAACGATTTTAAACACCCGTTCAGCGGCCAAATATACAATGTTACTTTTATCGCGGGGTATTTTATCTGCTCCATCTCCCTCAACGTCAATAACGATCCCCTGCTCTATGGCTTCCATTTCCACAAAATTATAAAGTTTTAATGCCATGCCCACACAATCAAAACCAGGTCCCATATTTGCCGTAGTAGCGGGAACTTGAACACGGATCATTGTTATTCTCCTTCTACTCTAATTACATTGCTTACTTCTTCTACTATAGATAACCCTGCAATTATTTTCAAGGCATCCTGAATGTTTTTTTCCATAACTTCATGCGTTACCCAGACTATTTCAGCGATTTTCCCTATATTGCGTTTCTGAATAACGGAAGCCACACTAACTTCTTGGTTACCGAATACACTGGCAATAGCGGCCAAAACCCCTGGACGGTCTAAAACTTTGAGCCGTATATAATATTTGGCGTGCGTCTCGCCCATATCTTTAATTTGCTTTTTCTCAAAACAACTACAACCGGCCCGGTCGAAACAGGTACAGCCTATTCTGCCCGGAACACCTTTAATTATGTTACGGGCTGCATCAATAATATCTCCAACCACTGCACTGGCCGTGGGCAGTTCACCGGCTCCCCGCCCATAAAACATAGCTTCGCCCAAAGCGTCCCCTTTGACAAAAATTGCGTTGAATACGTCATTGACAGACGCCAGGGGATGGTTAACCGGAATCATTGTGGGATGTACCCTGACTTCAATTTTTCCGTCAGTTTCTTTCCCTATAGCCAATAACTTGACCACAAAATTCAATTCTTTGGCATATTCTATATCCCGGGCAGTAATCTTACTAATGCCCTCAACATAAACATCGTCAAAAGATACCCTGGCATTAAACGCAATTGAGGCAAGAATGGCTAATTTTCTGGCGGCATCCAGTCCTTCCACATCAGAAGTGGGGTCTGCTTCTGCATATCCCTTGGCCTGGGCTTCTGCCAAGACCTCTTTATAACTGGAACCCTCGTTGGTCATTTTTGTAAGCATATAATTCGTGGTTCCGTTTACAATTCCGTAAATTGCTTCAATTTTATTCCCGGCAAGGCATTCTTTTAGCGGTCTGATGATTGGTATGCCACCGCCAACGCTGGCTTCAAAAAGCAGGTCACAGTTATTGGCCTCAGCCAGTTCATAGAGTTCCCGCCCCTGAACAGCCAGCAGGTCCTTATTTGCGGTTACCACACTTTTTCCCGCTTTTAATGCTTTATGTATGAATTCTCCGGCAACCTCAATGCCGCCGATTACCTCAACAACTATTTTAATTTCAGGGTCATCAATAATATCGTTTATGTCAGTAGTTATGATCTCAGCCGGAACACCGGCTGCCACAGCCTTTTCCTTATCCCTTTCCAAAACACGTTTAACGGTAATATCTGCTCCTACTTTTTTCTGAATGTTATCCCTATTCTTAGCCAAAACCTTCCATACGCCGCCACCTACTGTTCCACAGCCCAGCAATCCTATTTTTATTTCTCTCTCCATCTAATCTTCCCTCCTATGAAATATTGCATTTATTATTCTTGCCCTATCAACTCTACCTTTTTTACACCTTTTATTAAACCCAGAGATTGCAACAAGGTATCTACAGAAACAACCATACCGGCTGTTTCAATAGAAAGAGTGACGTTTGCAACCCCCTGCAGCGGAATTCCCTGATGAATAGTCAGGATACTGCCTTGTTCGGCCGCTATCGTATTAAGTACCGTGGATAAAACTCCCTTTCTATGCTCTAACAGTAGAGCAATAGTGATTATTTTGTCTCGAACAGCCCGAAAAAAAGGGAAAACGCCGTCTTTATATTTGTAAAAAGCGCTGCGGCTGAGACCCACTTTTTCGACAGCTTCATGAACTGTCTCTACCTCCCTCCGCGCCAACATCTCCTTGGCTTCTGCTGTTTTCAGTATGGCGCTGGGAAGAATATCTTCGGCAACGATATAATATTTTTGGCTGGTCTTGGTATTGTCCATGTCTAATCAATGTCCTCTCTCCATGTACACTTATCCTTCCTACGTAGACATTTAGATTATAGCATCAATTGGGATAATATTTCAATATAATTTTTTTGCCTGCAATGATTATTTTTATTGGGGAAAAATTCAACCTAGGGAATCAAGCAGGAAATCCAGACCAATTGGCAGAAACTCTTTTTAAGGAATTTTAATAAATAGAAATGCTTTTTCCGTAGGGGGTATGTTTGTGCAAAATAAAGGCTGGCAACAAATTGAATTGCAGAAAGTTACTATCGATGGGTCCAACTGGGTATGCTATGAGAATAAAGAAGCATTTTGGGGAGTAATTGAGCAGTCTGACGGGTCCTGGGCTATTTTAATCGATTGCCCTGCGGGCTTTTTATCCAGTGATCAGGTAACATTGTTGGCTGAAATTATTTCTGACGAAGGCCTGGGCATTAAACTGACCGGGCGCCAAGCGCCGATACTGCTACTCCCGCAACACAAGGTGGCAGGAGCACTGGAAAAATTAAAAGCTAACGGAATAAAAATAGGTTATCTCCACAAAACTCTGCGTAACGTAAAAGCATGTATCGGCAGCAGGGGCTGTAAAAATGCCAAAACATATGACGCCGTAGAACTGGCCCGTAATATTTCCAACAAATTTTACGGGGTGAAACTACCCTGGGACTTTAAAATAGGTATCTCCGGATGTCCCAGAAACTGCGGTTCTGCCACCTGCCAATCTTTGGGCCTGATAGAAGAACGCGACGGTTTTACGGTTTATCTCGGTGGTTCCGAAAACGCGCACACACAATTCCACGGCAAACCAGTCGCTCGCGGCGTTCCGCAAGAAAAGATAGACGATGTCATTGCAACTGTACTAAAATGCTACATCTGGGCTGCTGAAGATATTCGGAAAAACAAACTTCTGCAGGGCCATCCCCGTTTTTACGATATCTTTAAAAGATACGGAGAAGCATTTTTTATTGATGCTATCAACACCACATTAGGGCAAGATACACCGGTTAATGTCAATATTATTTCTGATAAGGCAGATGCTGCCCCGACGTTTATTAAAGCCCTGCCCGGCTTTAACAGGGCTAACATTTTTACTGCCTTTATGGTTTTGGACAAACTTTGCGGCCATTGTACAGAATGTAAAAAATATAAATGCCATCTGTTTATTGCCAAGGAATGCCTCACTGAGGCAGCCAGAACCGGCAAAAAATTTTTGCCTGATATACCGAATGATATGATTCAACTCATCCATGCCCTTCCCCTGCCCACAGATTTGTTCGAACAGTTTAAATTACACGATGCTTTTCACTCAATCAGAGAGGTATGCGACCAGTGCCATATTACTGAACACGATTCTCTATGTGCTGTCAACATCGCGCTGACTGCCATAGGCTGCCTTATCTGGGGAAGCAAGTATGAAACGCCCAAGGATATTGAACTTCGCATTCTACTGAACAAATAAAAGAATTTAAAAGAACAAATTCGCCTATCGGCGATTCTTTCTTGAACTATACAAACGATTCACTATTATAGGGTTGGCTAATGCCA